>JBCCPD010000001.1:0-54474 GCA_039025075.1 Pseudomonadota bacterium
CGCGCCTCGGTCAGCATCTTCGGATCGCCATAGCGCTCCAGCAGCATCGCCCGCGCGTCCTCGCGCACGTCGATGGAGACGCCGAAGGCCGCGGCCACCGCGTCCGCGGTGATGTCGTCATGGGTCGGCCCGATGCCGCCCGAGGTGAAGACGTAGTCGTGCCGCGCCCTGAGGGCGTTGACCGCCTCGACGATCGCTTCGTGCTCGTCCGTCACCACGCGCACCTCGGTCAGCGGCGCGCCCGCCTCGGTCAGCGCCTTGGCCAGGTGATGCATGTTGGCGTCCCGGGTGCGGCCCGAGAGGATCTCGTCCCCGATCACCACCATGCCGGTGGTCGGCGCCTCGCCGGCGTCGGGCGCTTCGGCCATCCCGCTCTCCCTTGTCCTGATCCGCCTCCCCGGCTACCCCCGGCGGCCATGCAGTTCAACGCCCCTCTGGTCCCCGGCACGCTGGTGCGACGCTACAAGCGCTTTCTGGCGGACGTGCGTCTGGCCGACGGGCGCGAGGTCACCGCCCATTGCGCCAATCCGGGCGCCATGCTCGGCGTCTCCACGCCCGGCGCGACGGTTTGGCTGGAGCCGAACGACAGCCCCGCGCGCAAGCTCAAGTACAGCTTCAAGCTGATCGAACTCGACGGCGGCCATCTCGCCGGCATCGACACCGGCGTGCCCAACCGCATCGTCCACGAAGCGCTCCAGGCCGGCGCCGTCGACGAGCTCTCCGCCTACTCCACGATCCGCCCCGAACAGAAATACGGCGAGAACTCCCGCATCGACTTCCTCCTCACCGAACCCGGCCTCCCCGACGCCTATGTGGAGGTCAAGAACGTCCACCTGCGCCGAGACGGCGATCTCGCCGAATTTCCCGACAGCGTCACCGCCCGCGGCGCCAAGCATCTCGAGGAGCTGATCCGCGTCCGCCAGGCCGGCCATCGCGCGGTCATGCTCTACGTCCTGCAGCGCACCGACGTCGCCCGTCTCGCCTTCGCAGCCGATCTCGACCCCGCCTACGCCGCCGCCCAGGCCCGCGCCGCCGCCGCGGGGGTGGAGATGCTGGCCCGCCGGACCCATATCTCCACCGACGCCATCGACCTCGCCGGCCCCGCGCCGGTGGCCTGACGCAGCGGCGCTCGGTCGCGACGCGCGCCCCGTCGCCATTCGCCGCCGTCTGCGCTATCCTATGCTCCGAAGTTCAGGAGACGCGACATGTACGGCCCCGCGCCGCAGACCACGCCCGAGGGCATCAAGCTCTACCGCGAGGATGATTTCGCCGGCATGCGCGCGGCGGGCCGTCTGGCGGCGGAGATCCTCGACCGCATCGGCGCCCATGTCGCCCCCGGCGTGACGACCGAGGCGCTGGACGATCTGATCGACGCCGACATGCGCCGCCACGGAGCCGTGCCCGCGACGCTGGGCTATCGCGGCTACACCAAATCCTCCTGCATCTCCATCAACCACGTCGTCTGCCACGGCATCCCGGGCCCGAAGAAGCTCAAGGACGGCGACGTCCTCAACATCGACGTCACCGTCATCCTCGACGGCTGGTACGGCGACACCTCGCGCATGTTCGTCGCCGGCCGGCCCGCCCGGCGGTCCGAGCGTCTCATCGACGTCACGCACGAGGCCTTGATGCGCGGCATCGCCGAGGTCCGCCCCGGCGCCACCTTCGGCGACATCGGCGCCGCGATCCAGGCCTATGTGGAGGGCGAGCGCTGTTCGGTCGTGCGCGACTTCTGCGGCCACGGGCTCGGCCGCGGCTTCCATGAGCCGCCCAACGTGCTCCATTTCGGCCGCCGCGGCGCCGGCGCGGTCCTGCGGCCGGGCATGTTCTTCACCATCGAGCCCATGGTGAACCTGGGCCGCGCCGAGACCAAGACGCTGGCCGACGGCTGGACCGCGGTCACCCGCGACAAGTCCCTCTCGGCGCAGTTCGAGCATTCGATCGGCGTGACCGAGGACGGCTGCGAGATCTTCACCCTCTCCCCCGCCGGCCGCTACCACCCCACCTGGGATCGCTGAGCGGCCGCCCGCGGAGGCCCCGTCCTCGGCCGACGCTCAGGGGCCTTCGAGCATCGGGTTCTGCGACGGCGACAGGCCGGCCCGGCGCAGCAAGGGCCCGAACGCCTCAGCCAAGCCGTCTACGTTCAACAGCCTCTCGGCCGCCGCCGGATCGGCGGCGCTCAGATAGGTGGGCGGTTCGCGCGGGCCCATCTGTTCCTGCCAGATGGCGCGGTAGGCCGCGATCACCGGCTCCAGCTGCGGGTCGGAGGACAGAAACACGCAAGTATACACTCCGTGCAGCCCGCGCAGGGTCTCCTCGCTCGAAAAGGCGCGCTGGACGTCGAAGATCTCGCTGATCGGCCAGTCGGCGAACCTCACCTTCGGGCCGAACCAAGTCACGCGGTCTCTGCCGCGCTTCAGAACGCCCTGCGCGTAGGCCTCGCGCACGGCGCGGGCGTAGGTCCGCGCGTCGGGCCGGGCGGTGACCAGGCAAAGGCTCAGGTTCCGCGCGCGCCAATGATCGAAAAGCACCATTCGGGTCCGCCAACGCTCCGCATGCGGTCCTGTACGCCGCCCATCACCGTTCCTGGAAAGGGCGGTCGAGGCAAGCGGCGGGCGTAACCCTTCGTTAAGCCTTTCGAGTCACCTTCGAGTCACCGTTCGAATGACGGGAGCCGCCTATGCGCAAAAGCGCCTCTGCCCGAGACGAACTGCGCGAGGCGCCGCGACTGCCCGGCCTCGTTCCGCCGTTTGAAAACGCGGACGCAGGCGATGCCGATCCATCCCCGGGATCGACATGCGGGGGTCGCGGCGCCGCGGCTCGAACCTCGAAACGACCGTCGCCTTCCGCGTGCGCCGCGCCGGCGCGTGCGCCAGCGCCCAAACCCGACGACCGCCTGGGCCATCGCGAGCGCCTGCGCGCCCGCTTCATGCAGGCCGGTCCGGCCGCCCTGGCGGATTACGAGCTGCTGGAGCTGGTTCTGTTCCGCGCCATCCCCCGCGCCGACGTCAAGCCGCTCGCCAAGCGCTTGCTCGCCGCCTTCGGCGACTTCAACCACGTCATCTCCGCCCCCGCGGCGCGGCTGGCGGAGGTGCAGGGCGTCGGCTCCGCCGTGGTGCAGGAGCTCAAGATCGTGGAGGCCGCGGCCCACCGCCTCGCCCAGTCGCGCGTGCTGGGCCGCGACGCTCTGCAAAGCTGGGACGAGCTGGTGGAATACTGCCGCACCCGCCTCGCCCATGAGGCGACCGAGGTCTTCCGCATCCTCTTTCTCGACCGCAAGAACATCTTGATCGCCGACGAGGCCCAGCAGCGGGGCACCGTCGACCACGTCCCCGTCTATCCGCGCGAGGTCGTCAAGCGCGCTTTGGAGCTTGGCGCCTGCGCGTTGATCCTGGTGCACAACCACCCTTCGGGCGATCCCACCCCGTCCCGCGCGGACGTGGAGATGACCCGCCGGATCGAGGCCGCCTGCGGCGCCGTCGGCGTGACGCTCCACGACCACGTGGTCGTGGGCAAGGAGCACTTCGCCAGCTTCCACGCCATGGGCCTGCTGGACCCCGAGGGCTAGACCCCGCTGCGTCTTCGCTCTGGGAGGCCTCGCCTCCGGGGCATCGAGCCCCATCGGCTCGCGCGCTTCGCGCGGGGCGCCCAGGACGGCGGGCGTCGGTCTGGCGTCTAGAAAGACCGCTTTTGCTGGGGAAGGCCCGCAGGGGGCCTTGTCCGAGCGTGCGCCGAGTCGCCCGCCGCCTCAAGGCCGAGCCCCTTCGGGGTCGCTCCGCTGCGCTGCGCGAGCCTTGACCCGGCGGACGACTCGGCTCGCGGAGCGCGGCGGGAGTCGCGCTTGGGGACACATGGGGCAGGCCGCTCGACACGGCGCGCGGCACGCGGCTTGCCCGCGGAGCCCCCACGGAGCTATCGAGCCGGCGGTCGGGCGAGCGTTCCGGCCGATGGAGACTTGATGTCTACGCACGTGGACTCCCGCTGAGGCCCCAAGCCCGGGGCCTGACCTGATCCCAGGCCTCGCCCGCGCGTCCCGCCGGGCGAAGGTTTCCTGCGACCTGTTCCACGGACATCTCAGCCATGAACCTCTCCAAACGCGAGCAGCGCGTGCTGCACGCGCTCGCCCAAGGCGGCGAGATCCGCCATGTGCGCGGCCCGAACGGCAAGATCGACGACGTGCGCTGCATGACCCGCGAGGGCCATGTCCTCGCCGACGCCACGCTCGCCGTCTTCGAACGTCTGCGCCGTCTGCGCTTCGTGTCCGATCCTCCGGCGGCCGCCCCTGCCGCATCACCCGCGAAGGTGAGCGCGCCGTGCGCGCGCAGCACGACGACCGATGACCGGACGGAGGTCCGCCACGACCTGCACCGTCTCCACCGCCGCCGCCGGCCACGCGCCGTCGCTCGCCGGCCTAACCGGGCTGTTCCCGCTCGTGGCCTTCCAAGCGCTTTTCGCCGCGCGGGAAGATGGCGGCCCCTAACACGCCGATCCGGCGCGTCGCGCGCTTCGACGGCGCCGTTGCCGGCTTCGCCTTCCCCGAGCCCGGGGCGGTCTCCCACGGCTCCTGGAACCTCCGGGCCATCGCGACGGCGCGGAACCTGCGCCGCCGCGGCCCCGCGCGGCCGCTGCTCTCGGACGTCGAAGCGTCGCTCCGGGCGGCAGGGGCTCGGCGGCTCGTCGTCGACACTTCGGATGCGCAGGCTCTGGCCTCGGCGCGAGCGCTTCACCGACGCGCGGGCTATGGCGACGGAGGGACCCTCTCGGACTTCTGGGCGCCGGGCGAGGCGAAGGTCACGGTCTTCAAGCGGCTCTGATCCGGGACGCCCGACGCTTGCCCGACATTCGCCCGACAGAAGCCCGACGCCGGCCCGACGGGCGCCCGACCGACGTCCCGACGCCGGCCCGACCCCACCCCGACGCGGACCCGACGCCTGCCCGACCGTCGCCCGTCGTTTGCGGGACGCCCCGGGCTCCTAGCCAGGCGCCGTCGCCGTCAGCGAGGGGCGGGCGAGCATCTCGTCCGCCCACCTCGCCAGCTTCGGCCGACCCTGCCGCCAATCCCAGTCGGTCAGCCGAAAATCGACGTAGCCGAGCGCGCAGGCGACGGCCAGCGCGCCCATATCGCATTTCCCGGAAAGCCGTTCGATTTCAGCGTCATAAAGGTCCATGACCCGCGCGATCTTGGCCCGCTGGCCCGCCACCCAGGCCTCCGACCGCTGCCCCTCCTCGCGCAGCCGGCCCTCGTAGACCACCGCTAGAGCGGCCTCCATCACGCCGTCGGCCGTCGCTTCGCGCACCAAGCAGTCCCAAAGCGTCGGCCCGCCGTCCGGATACAGCTCCCCACCGAACTCGGCATCCAGCCATCGCGTGATCACCCGACTGTCGTAAAGCGTTGTTCCATCTGCAAGAATCAACGCCGGGATCTTCCCCAGCGGCGATACCTCAACGTTCCCCTGATTCGGCGCCAAGGGCGAAGAGGCCCCGTCCTCCAACGTCACCTCGCCGGTCTTGCCCAGCTCCTCAAACGCCACCATCACTTTGCGCACGAAGGGCGACGCCTTAGCGTGGCGCAGCCTCATGAGCCCATCTCCACCCGCGAAAAGCGCAGCCTTCCCAGAAGCTTGGCTTCGATCTCCACCCCCGGGCCGCCGGGGAAGGGCCGCACGACCCGCCGCAGACCGGCCCGGACGTCGGCTCGGGTCCGCCCCGCATCCCGCGACGCGTCGAGCCGCAGCCCGTCCGCCACGCCGTCGAACGCGTCCTCCTCATGCAGGGGCCGCGCCTGCTCCCCCCGCGCGCGAGCCGCGGCGAACAGGACGGCCGCGCCGGCGGCGCTCCACCCCAGAACCTTCAAGGCCGCGGGCGCGGCGACGACGGGAAGCGGCATGGCGGATCTCCCTGTGCGATCAGGCCGCCAGGCGGCCTTCGGCGAAGTCGGCGATGCGCTCCAACGCGTCGCCCAGCGTCTCGTCCGGCACCGTCAGCGCCACGCGCAGGTGCCCCGCGGCGGCGTCGCCGAAGCTCTCGCCCGGCATCACCGCGATGTCCTCGGCCTCCAAAAGCGCTTCGGCGAACGCCTCGCCGCTCATCCCGGTGCCGCGAATGTCCAGCATGACATACATCGCGCCGTCGGGCGCGGCCAGTTTCAGCCCGTTGCGCCCCGAAAGACGCGCCACGGCGAGGTCCCGCCGCCGGCGGAACGTGGCCATGAGGTCCGCTTCCTCTTCGCCCCCCTCGGTCAGCGCGAAGAGCCCGGCCTGCTGGATGAAGCCCGGCAGGCCGTAGGTGGCGTTGAGCGCGTAGTCGCCCATCAGGTCCACGATCTCCTCCGGCCCCACGGCCCAGCCGAGGCGGAACCCGGTCATCGCGTGGCTTTTGGACACTGAGCCGATGACGATGGTCCGCTCGGCCATGTCGGGCAGGGCGCGCGGCGAGAGGTGCTCTCCGCGCCAGACCATGCCGTCGTAGACCTCGTCGGAGATCAGCCACAGATCGTTCTCCAGAACGATGCGGCGCACGGCCTCCAGCGTCTCGCTCGTGTAGACCGCGCCGGTGGGATTGTGGGGGGAGTTGATCATCAGCGCCTTCGCCCCGCGGCAGGCCTCCGCCATCGCCTCTAGGTCGGGCTGAAAGCCGGCGTCGGGCAGGGCGGGCACGGGACGAGGCTCCCCCTGAACCACGCGGATCGTGCCGGGATAGGTGGCGTAGTAGGGGTCCACGAAGACGATCGGATCGCCGGGGTCGAGCGTGGCGAGGAAGGCCGCCAGCAGCGCCGCCTGGCCGCCGGCGGTGACGATCACCTGCTCGGGCCTGGTCGGCCAGCCGGTGCGCGAGGCGGCGCGCGCGGCGATGGCGGCGCGCAGCTCCGGCGTGCCGGTGAAGGCCGAATAGCGGGTGGCGCCGGCGCGGGCGGCCTCCGCCATGGCCTCGACGAAGCGGGGCGGGGTGGGGTCCTCGTGCTCGCCGATGGTCAGGTTCAGGACCGGGGCGCCGGCCCGCTCCCGCGCGCGGGCCTTGCCGAGGATCTCCCACCCGTCGGAGCCGCCGTCGAAGATGGCGCGGATGCGTTTGGAAGGCTGCATGCCTTTGAAACTCCGTCTCAATCGGCGGGGGCGGCGACGGCTTCTAGGGCCTTCACCTTCACCCGCGTGATTTGGTTGCGCCGCCGCTCCAGCACCTCGAAGCGGAAGCCGTGGAAGCTGAAGATCTGGCCGGCGGCCGGGATGGCCTGGGCGTCATGGATGACGAGGCCGGCGATGGTGTTGGCCTCCTCGTCCGGCAGGTCCCAGTCCATGGCGCGGTTGAGATCGCGGATGGTCATCGCGCCCTCCACGGCGACCGAGCCGTCGGGCAGGCGGCTGAGGCCCTCGACCTCCGCATCATGCTCGTCGGCGATGTCGCCGACGATCTCCTCGAGGATGTCTTCGAGCGTGATCAGGCCCTGCAAGGCGCCGTATTCGTCGACCACCAAGGCGAAGTGGCTGCGGCGCGTGAGAAAGGCGCGCAGCTGCTCGTCCATGGACGTGGTGTCGGGCACGAACCAGGGCTCCATCGCGACCTCGGTCACGTCCATGCGCTCCACCGCCGCGAGCCCGTCCTCGCCCTGGCTGACCCGGTGCACGGCGCGCAGCAGGTCCTTGGCGTGGATGACGCCGACGATGTTCTCGGGGTCGTCCTTCCAGATCGGTATGCGGGTGTGGGGCGAGGCGAGGCAGAAATCCAGGATCTCCTGCGCCGGCAGGTCCCCGTCGATGGTCTGGATGGTGCGGCGGTGGCGCATGACCTCCGCCACCTCGCGGTTGCCCAGATCGAGCGCGGCGAGCAGGCGGTCGCGATCCTCCTTCTCCACCGCGCCTTCGGAATGATGCAGGTCGATGGCGCCCTTGATCTCCTCGACCGCGAGAACCGAGGCGTCAGGATCCGTCTTCACCCCGAAGATCCGCAGGAAGGCGCGCACGAAGATGGTGACCGCGCCCACGACCGGGGCGAGGACGCGCACCACAAGGCCGATGGGTCGGGCGACCAGCGTGGCGGCGCGCTCGGGCGCGGAGATGGCGTAGTTCTTGGGCGCGATCTCAGCGAACACCACGACGAGGGCGGTCATGGCGAGGGTGGCGACGGCGACGCCGCTTTCGCCGACCAGGAGGGTGAAGAAGATCGTCGCCAGCGAGGTCGCGAGAATGTTGGCCAGATTGTTGCCCAACAGGATTGCGCCGATGAGCCTTTCGCCGTCTTCCTTCAGCGACAGCGCGGCGGCGGCGGCGCGCGAACCCTTGTCCGCCAGCCCGTGCAGCTTGGGGCGCGACGCGGCGGTCAGCGCCGTTTCCGAGCCCGAGAAAAAGGCCGAGACGATGAGCAGAGCCAGAATGCCCGCGCCGAGCCATAGGATCGACGGGGCGAGACCCGCCGCGGCCCCGGCATCCGCCAGAACGGCGAGGTCGGCTCCTGCGCCGGGGTCGGCGCTGGTCTCGGGTTGCAACAGGGCTCTCCTTGCAGGTCCGTGCGAGGCCTCGTTTATGGGGTCGACCGGGGTTCCGGGCAAGCGTTCGAGGCGGAGGAGAACGGTTTGAGGACCGAGGATTGGGGCGAATTCGACGGTCCGGCGCTGCTGCTGGGCGGCCCGGTGGGCAACCTGCAGGCGCTGCAGGCGGCTCTGGCGGAGGGGGCGGCGCGGGGCATCCCTGCGGGGCGCACGGTCTGCACAGGCGATCTGGCGGCCTATTGCGGGCGGCCGGCCGACACCGCGGATCTGGCGCGCAGGACCGGCCTGAGGATCGTCGCCGGCAACATGGAGCAGAGCCTCGCCGCGGGCCGCGGGGATTGCGACTGCGGCTTCGAGGAGGGCGCCGCCTGCGATCTGCTCGCCCGCGCTTGGTTCGCCCATTGCGATCGCGATGTGGGCGAGGGGCTGCGCGCCTGGATGGGAACGCTGCCGTCGCGCGCGGTGTTCCGCCAATCGGGCCGTCGCTACGCCGTGATCCACGGCGGCGCGCGAGAGGTGAACCGTTTCCTCTGGCCCACCTACCCAGACGCGGTTCTGGCGGAGGAGATCGCGGCGTTGGAGGCTGATCTGGGGCGGCTGGACGGCGTCGTTTGCGGCCATTCCGGCCTGGCGTTCGCGCGGGAAGTGGAGGGCCGAACATGGCTGAACGTCGGAGCGGTCGGCCTTCCGGCCCATGACGGCGATCCTCGCACGCGCTTCGCGGTGATCGAGGACGGCAGCGCCGAGATCCTGTTCTTGGACTACGATCACGAGGCCGCGGCGGCGGACATGCGGGAGGCGGGTTTGATCCAAGGCTACGAGCGGACGCTCGAGTGCGGCTGGTGGCCCTCGGAGGACGTTCTTCCGACGGCCCTGCGCCGCCCGTCGGCCGCATGAGCGGCCAAGGATCGGCGGCGGACCGCGCGCGACCCGGACCGGTGCTCGCGATCCAGAGCCATGTAGTGGCCGGTCACGTAGGGCTCGGAGCGGCCGTTCCGGCGCTTTCCGCCTCGGGGCTGGAAGCCTGGGGACTGCCTACGGTGATGCTCAGCGGCCATGCGGCGACGCCCGGCGTGACGGGCCGCCGCGCCGCGCCGGAGGAGATCGCGGCGTTGGGGGAGGGCTTGGCGGCCTCCGGCCGGTTGCCGAGCCTGGCCGGCGTTCTGACGGGCTAGTTGGGCGCGCCGGACGCCGCCGACGCCGCGGCGGGGGTCGTCGAAGCCGCGCTCTTGGCCGCGCCCCGCGCGCTTTACCTGTGCGACCCGGTGCTGGGCGACGATGGGCGGCTCTACCTGCCCGAGGCGGTCGGCGAGGTGCTGCGGAACCGACTTCTGCCCCGCGCCGCGCTCGCCGCGCCGAACCTTTTCGAGCTGAGCTGGCTGACGGGCCGGCCCGTCGCCACGCTTTCGGATGCGCGCACGGCCGCCGAAGCGTTGCGCGCCCTCGGTCCGGGCGCGGTGTTCGTGACGTCGGCCGCGCCGAGCCCCGGGCGTCTAGGGGTGCTGGCGGGGTGGGAGGGCGGCGCCGCGCTGGCCCACGGGCCCGAGGCGCCGCGTCGCCTCAACGGGGCCGGGGACTTCCTGGCCGCGCGCCTTTTGGCGGAGAGCCTGCTCGGCGCCGATCCGGCCGAGGCGGCGGCGCGGGCCGTCGGGGCCGCGGCTCGGCTCGCCGCGCAGGCCGAGGCGGAGGATCGCGACGATCTGCCGGTCGCTTCGCCCGGCTGGCGGGACGCGCCTGCGGCGTCGGTCGAGACGCTCTAAGCCGTTCGGCGCGCCCCGTCGCCGCGGGTCGAGGGCCTATAGCAGAAGGCGGCCATCGAGATAGGCGCGCGCCTCCTGCGTGGCGGGGCGCTGGAAGAACCGGCCCGCGGGGCTCTGCTCGACCGCCTTGCCGTGGTGGAGGAAGGCGACGCGATCCGCCAGCCGCGCGGCCTGGCCGCGATCGTGGGTGACGAGCACTACTTCCACGCCCTCGGCCGCCACGCGGGCCACCAGAGTCTCGATGGCGGCGGTCGACCGGGGGTCCAGGCTCGCCGTCGGCTCGTCGAGCAGCAGACGGCGCGGGTCCGCGGCGAGGGCGCGCATCAGCTGCAGGCGCTGCGCCTCGCCGCCGGACAGCGAGCGCGCCGGTCGGTCCGCCATCGCTTCGAGTCCGCCCAGGGCCAGCAGGGCGTCGAGTTTTTCGACCCGCTCGGACCGGCCTGCGCCGGCGGCGCGAAGCGCGTGGTCCAAGTTGCCACGAACCGACCGGCGCAGCAGCACGGGGCGTTGAAAGACCAGGGCCGAGCCTTCGGGATCGTCGCGCAGCTCTCCCGCGTCCGGCGCCACCAGACCGGCGAGCACCCGCAGCGTCAGGCTCTTGCCGGAGCCGTTGGGGCCCATCAGCGCCGTCACGCCCTCGCCCGGAAGGGACAGCGTCAGCCCATCGAGCACCGCCCGCCCCCCGCGCATGAGGCGCACGCTTTGCAGCGTCTGAGGCCCGTCGAGAACCTCGGCCGCGGCAGGCCGCCGAGGGAAGCGAAGGATGCGCGCCTCGCCGGGCCGCCTCTCTCCGCGTCCGCTCTCAGGCATGGGCCAAGGCCTCCGCCCGGCCGCGCAAGGCGTGCAGCGCGCCGTGGATCAGGATCGACAGCGCCACCAGGAAGCCGCCCAAGGCGAGCGCGAGCGCCAGCTCGCCTTTCGAGGTTTCCAGGGCGATCGACGTGGTCATCACCCGGGTCGCATGGGCGATGTTGCCGCCGACGATCATGACCGCGCCGACCTCCGCCAGGGCGCGTCCCAGCCCGGCAAGCGCCGCCGTGGTCAGCGCGAAGCGGGCATCGTGCAAAAGCGTGCCGAGCCGAAACAAGGGCCCCGCATTCATCGATCGGAGAAGCTCGTCGTATTCCTCGTTCATCGCCGCCACCGTCTCGCGGGTCAGGGCGGCGATGATCGGGGTCACCAGAATGGCCTGGGCGATGACCATGGCGGCTGGGGTGTAGAGCAGGCGCAGCGGGGCCAGCGGCCCGCCGGCGGAGAGCATCAGGTAGACGGCGAGCCCGACCACGACGGGCGGCAGGCCCATGAGGGCGCTGGTGGCGACGGTCAAAGCGCCGCGCCCGGGAAAGCGAGACGTCGCCAGAAGCGCCCCGAAGGGCATGCCGATCGCGCAGGCGAGCCCCACGGCCAGAAGGCTGGTGCGCAGCGACAGCCAAACGATCCGCGCCAGCTCGCCGTCCAAGGACGTCACGAGCGCGCAGGCGGCGGCGAAGGCGTCGCCGAGGCCGTCCATCGATCCTCCCTCGGCCCGTCCGGGCCGCGCGGCCCCTTGGCGGGGCGTTTCACGACGAAACGTTGCCGCAAGACGCGAGAGCGCGTCCAGCGCCGGAACGCCGGCCTTAGACCAAAAGCGAACTCACGTAGCCGGGCAGGGCGAAGGCGCCCAGGTGCACCTCGGGCGTGTAGCAGCGCGTCGTGAGCCCGGAAGCCGCGAACCGCGCCTGCAGGGTCGCGAGGTCGGTGGACCGCGCGGCCGAGTCGGCGCCCCAGCCGAAGGCCATCGGGCCGCCCGCATAGGTCGGCACGGTCGCGAGGTAGCATGCGGCGTCGGCGAACAGGGCGCGGAACGCGCGCAGGGTGTTGGTCAGCTCCTCGCCCTGAAGGAAGGGCACGCCGTTCTGGGTGACGAGGATGCCCTCAGGCGCCAGACGCCGCTTGGCGTGGCCGTAGAACGTCTCGGTGAACAGCACCTCGCCCGGTCCGATCGGATCGGTCGAATCGACGATGGCGACGTCGTAGCCGCCGCGGGTCTCGTCGCGCACGAAGGCCGCGCCGTCGGCGATCACCAGCTCCAGGCGCGGATCGTCGAAGGCCCCGGCCGAGACGCCTGGAAAGAACCGCTTGGAGAACTCGACCACGCCGGCGTCGATCTCCACCATCGTGACGCGCTCGACGCTCTCATGGCGCAGCACCTCGCGCGCCATGCCGCCGTCGCCGCCGCCGATGATCAGAACGCTGCGGACGGCCCCGTGGGCGAGGATCGGCGTGTGGGCGAGCATCTCATGGTAGATGAACTCGTCCCGCTCGGTCAGCTGCACCACGTCGTCCAGCGTAAGCACGCGGCCGAAATCGTCGCTCTGCAGCACGCGCAGGCGCTGATGCTCCGTCCGGCTGTCGAACAGAACCTCCGAGAAGCGGAGCGCTTGGGCGAAGCCGGGGTGAAGCGGCTCCACGCTCCAATTCGGCGCGGCGGGATGGTCGGACATGGGGGCCTCCGGAAAGCGTGCGGACGGCGCGCCGCACGGGGGACGCGCCGTCGATGCGGCTGGGGTCTAGGCGTCGGTCGGCGTCAGAGGCGGCCGGCCACCACCTCTTCGCCGCGCAGAAGCTCCTTCACGCGGACCTCGCCGGCCGCGAAGGCCGCGCGCAGAACGTCGACGGCCCTCCAAGGCTCGGCGTCGCCGCACATGAAGACGTCGAAGGCGCCGTAGCCGATCTCGGGCCAGGTGTGGACGCTGATATGGCTTTCCGCCAGCACCGCCACGCCGCTCACGCCCTGGGGGCTGAACTTGTGGGTGTGGATGTGCAGCAGCGTCGCGCCGCAGGCCTCCACGCAGTCTCGGAATGCGGCCTGGATGCGATGTTCGTCGTCGAGCCCGTCGCCGTCCACCACCTCGATGATCAGGTGGGTGCCGGCGAAGACCTTGCCGTCCTTGCGGATGAAGTGGTCGTCCCGCCCGGGGTCGAAAACGTCCGAAGCGACGCGGGCGTCGCCGCTCCGAAGAGCTTCCTCGTGGGTGGCGCCTGTCTCCAGGTCCATCCCCAGTCGGAAGAGGGAACCGTCATGCATGACGATGCCTCCCCTACCAGCAGATGCAAAACCCAGCGGTCCCTTAGCGCCCCCTCCGAGGACGGAGGTTGGGATCGGCGACCCTGATCCGTCAGCACGTACAGCGTCGCCCTGGAACGATCAACCCTTGCGATGACCGGCCGCGCCGGCGGCGGGCGACGGGGCGGCGCATGTCTTTCTCGGCCGCGTCGCGGCCCTCAGCTGACGCTCGCGCCTGGCGATGTAAAGGGTCGCGCCGATGATGATCGCGCCGCCCGCCCAGGTGGCGGCGTCGGGCGTCTCGGCGAACAGCAGCCAGCCTGCGGCCCCGATCAGCACGAGGCGCAGATAGGCGATCACGCCAACCACGCTCGCCTCGCCGAGGCGATAGGCCTCGATGTCCGCGAAGCCCCGCGCCGACCCCGAGGCGATCAGCACGATCAGCGCCGTCCAAGCGAGCGGATCGGCGGGCAGGCTCCAGACCGGCAGGGCGAGGGGCGCTGAGACGAGGACCGTGGCGGCGACTGAGCTGACGAAGGCGGAGGCCGCGCCGTCCGCCTCCGCCAGGCCGCGCGACAGGGCCAGCGCCAGAGCGAACATCAGCGACGAGACCAACGCCCCGATCATCGCCCAAAGCTGATCGGGAGCCACGCCGCCGACGCCGGGACGCAGCAGCACCAAGGCCCCGAGGAAGCCGGTCAGAACGGCCGCCAGGCGGCGCGGCCCGACCCGCTCTCCGTTGATGGGCACGGCGAGAAGCGTGGCGAAGATGGGCGCGGTGAAGAACAGGACCGTCACCGTCGCCAGCGGCAGGTTGGCGATGGCATGGAAGCCGAACTGCGTGCTCACCCCGATCAGGCCGCCGCGCAGCAGGTGCAACCAGGGACGCGAGAAGCTCAGCCGAGCGCGGACCGCGGGCGAGGCCAGTAAGGGCGCGGCGGCGACCAGGGTCAGGACCGCGCGCAGGAAGACGATCATGCGGCTGTCCATTCCCTCGGACACCCAGCGTGCGGCGACCGTCATCGCCGAGGCGTTGACGACCGAGAACAGCATCCAGACTCCGCCGCGCAGATTGTCGGCGGCGGAGGGCGGCGGCGAGACGGCCATGGGGCGGAACGCTCCGGAGAGGGGGAGGGGAGGGCGACGCGATGGCGACGGCGGTGGACGGAGCTTAGGCCGCCGCCGATCCGCGAAGCAATGCGCGCCGCCGCGAGCGGCCGCGGGGGGCTATCTTTCGCCGCGCGAGCGCGCGAAAAGGAAGCATGAGTTGGATCCGACCTGCGCTTCGACCTCTCATCGCCCTGTTCTTGGTCGGCATTGCCGCGCTGTGGTCCGCTCCGCCGGCGCAGGCCAACGACTTTCTGCGTCGGTGCCTGGACGAGCGCGCAGGCGCGGAAACCCTGGCACTGGCCTGCCGCAGCGCGTTGAACGCCGGCGGCCTCGACCGGAGGGAGACGGCGGCGGCCTGGACCAATTCGGGCATCGCCCTGGCTGAGCTGGGCCGCGACGGCGACGCTCTGGCCGCCTACGACCGCGCGGTGGCGGCGGATCCGACCTTCACGCCCGCCTACGCCAACCGCGCCTTGTCGCGCGCCCGCCGCGGGCGGGTGGAGGAGGCCATCGCCGATTGGTCTGAAGTGATCGCGCGCGCTCCGCGCGACGGGGACGCTTTGCTCGGCCGCGCGGGTCTGCATCTGGTCGCCGGCCGCCCGGCCCAGGCGTTGGCCGACGCCGACGCCGGGCTGCGCCTCGCCCCGCGATCGTCGGATCTGCACTACACCCGCGGCCTGGCGCTCGGGGCGTTGAACAGAACCGCGGAGGCGGTGTCGGCCTTCGACGCGGCGCTTCGCCTCGATCCGGGCGATGCGGAGGCCTGGATGCAGCGCGGTCTGATCCAGGCCCGCGCGGCGCCCGCCGCGGCGCTGCGGGACCTGACGCGCGCCATCGACATCGTCCCGAAGCGCGCGGTCCTTTACGTGCATCGCGGCCAGGTGCTCGAAGGGCTCGGGCGGCAGGGGGAGGCCGACCGCGACTACCGACGGGCCTTCGAGCTGGGGTTCCAGTCCCCTTGGCTGAACCAACGGATCGAGGCGATGGGCGGCTGAGGCCGCCCGGCCGGCCGAGCGCGGCCCCGGACGCTCAGCTCGCCTCGGCCACGGTCAGGAACGCGTCGCGGTCGTCGGCCTGCACGAACAGCTCCACCGGCGTTTCATAGTCCAGCAGCTTCCACGATCCGGCGCTGCGCCAGCGCTGCGGGTCCACGTCGGCGACGGCCTTGGTGGCGAGAACCGAACGGCCGATCCGCTTGCTCAGATCGTCCAGGCGCGAAACCTTGTTCACCGCCTGGCCGATCACCGAGAAGGTCAGTCGGCCTGGCACGCCGATATTGCCGAACATCACCTCGCCGAGCGTCATCGAGATCGAAAAGGCGAGGCGACCCTGAGGCGGCGACGCTTCCGCCTCGCCGGGCATCAGCTCCGTCTCTTCGAGCCAGTCGCGGCGGCGCCGAAGCGCGGCCTCGGCCGCGCGTGTGGCGGCGCGCACGGCTTCGGGTCCGCCGGTGTCGCCGCGGATGGGGAAGATGGCGAGGACGCCGTCGCCGATGAAATCCAGGATCTCCCCGCCCTCGTCGATCACCGATTGGGCGGTGCAGTCGTAGTAGCCTCGAAGCAGGGCGAGATAGTCTTCGGCCGCCATTCCGTTGGAAAGGCGGGTGGACCCGCGCAGGTCGGCGAACCACACGACCGCGCGGATGCGCTCCCCGTCGCCGCGGCGCACCTCCCCGCCCAGCACGCGGGCGGCCGCCGTCTCCCCCAGATAGGCGTTGGCCAGGTTGACCATGACCCGCTTTTGGATCGATGCATGGCAGGCGACGGCGAAGAAACGCTGGATGCGGCTCAGCGCCTCCAGATCGCGCTGGGAGAACCCGCCTTCGCGCCGCGTGGACCAGGAGGCGAGCATGCCGGCCCCGCCGCCGCGATAGGACTTCACGTCGGCGATGCGAAAGCCCGAGGCGGTCATCAGGTAGTCGGTGAAGCCGGCCTCGGCGAGCTCCTCCAGAACGGGGAAGTCGATGACCTTGTCAGGCCCTTCGAGTCGCCGGCGGAACCGGGTGAGATCGTTGATCAGGACGTAGTAGAAAGGGCTTTTCTCGAAAGCGCCGGTGGAGACCGCATCGTGGCGGTACTGGAAAAGCTCGGCCCCGCCGCCCAGCCGCCAGTAGATCTGCTCGGACTGGAAAAGCGGGTGCAGCGTTGGCCAGCTCAGCGCGGCGCGCTCGAGCGGCAATCCGGCGGCGTGAAGACGGGTGCAGAGCGTGCCGAACAGCTCCACGATGTCCGGATCGTGCAGAGCCTCCGCGATCAGCCAGTCTTCGACTTCGGACATGAGCGTGGCGTGGGACATGTCGTGAACGTAGGCGCCCCGGGGCCGCGCAGCAATCGTCGAAACGAAACCTTTCGCGCCGAAGCCTCAGGCCCCGGCGAAGCGGGCGGCCATCGCCTCGCGCGCCCCATCGTCGATCTTGGCGAAAAGAACCTCGGGTACTTCGAAGGCATGGCCCGGCGGCAGGGCGGAGAGCGCGGCCTCCGCATCGCCTGGCCAGTCCTGCGCCGTCGCCTCCGGCAGCTTCAGCGCGGCCAGCATCGCGTCGGAGGCGTCGGGCACGAAGGGTCTGGAGATCACGGCGTAGAGCCGCACCAGGTTCAAGGCGAAGCGCACCACGGCGGCGGCCCGGTCCGGGTCGGTCTTGAAGACGGCCCAGGGTTCGGCGCGTTGCAGGTACTCGTTGCCGGCGACCCAGATGGCCCGCGTCTCGGCGGCGGCCTTGCGCAGTTCGATGGCGTCCCAATGGGCTTCGAGGGCGCGCAGGCGCGTTTCGATCTCCGCGGCGACCTCGGTCTCGGCCGCGCCGTAGGCCCCGCCCGAGGGAACCGCCTCGCCGAAGCGGGCGCGGCAGAACTTCGTCACCCGGGACACGAAGTTGCCCAGCACGTCGGCCAGATCCTTGTTGACGCCCTGCTGGAACGCCTCCCACGTGAAGTCGGTGTCGGAGCTTTCGGGCGCGTTGGACAGCAGCCACCAGCGCCAATAGTCCGACGGCAGGATGTCCAGCGCCTGGTCCATGAAGACGCCGCGGCCCTGGGAGGTGGAGAACTTGCCGCCCTCGTAATTCAGCCAGTTGAAGCCCTTGATGTAGTCGACCAGGTGCCAGCGCTCCTCCCCTTCCGCCGAGGCGCCGAAGAGGGTCGCCGGGAAGCTGAGGGTGTGGAACGGGATGTTGTCCTTGGCCATGAACTCGACGTAGCGGACGTCCTCGGCCCCGGCGTCGTCGCGCCACCAGCGCTGCCACGCGGCGTCGTCGAGGCCCGCCGCATCGGCCCATTCCGCGGTGGCGGCGATGTAGGCGATCGGCGCGTCGAACCAGACGTAGAAGACCTTGCCTTCCATGCCGGACCAATCCTCGGCCCCCTTCTTGACCGGTACGCCCCAGTCGAGGTCGCGGGTGATGCCGCGGTCCTGCAGACCGTCGCCGTCGTCGAGCCATTTCTTGGCGATCGACGTGGTCAGCACCGGCCAGTCGGTCTTGGAGTCGATCCAATCGGTGAGGCGGCCTCGCATGACGCTTTGACGAAGATGCAGGTGCTTGGTCTCCTTTACTTCCAGATCCTTGGAGCCGGAGATGGCGGAGCGGGGGTCGATCAGGTCCGTGGGGTCGAGGAGCTTCGAGCAGTTCTCGCACTGATCGCCCCGGGCCTTGTCGTAGCCGCAATTGGGACAGGTGCCCTCGATGTAGCGGTCGGGCAGGAAACGGGCGTCGGCCGGGGACCAGACCTGCTTTTCGCTGACCTCGGCGATCAGACCGGCCTTGGCGAGCCGGCCTGCGAAATGCTGGGTGAGCGCGTGGTTGCGGGGCCCCGAGGAGCGGCCGAAATGGTCGAAGCTGAGGCGGAAGCCCTTGGCGATCTCCGCCTGAACCTGGTGCATCTCGTCGCAGAACTCCGCGGGCGACTTGCCGGCTTTCGCGGCGGCGAGCTCGGTGGGCGTGCCGTGCTCGTCGGTGGCGCAGATGAACAGGACCTCGCGCCCCCGCTGACGCATCACCCGTGCATAGGCGTCCGAGGGCAGCTGGGAGCCGATCAGGTTGCCCAGGTGCTTGACGCCGTTGATGTACGGCAGCGCGGAGGTGACGAGAATGCGAGCCATCTGACGATACCGATCATTGGATTCGCGCCGTCCTACACGATGGCGGAGGCAGCGGCGAGGGCGGGCCAGCCCGACGCCTTCGACGACCTGGAGGGCGTCGTGCGGGAACTGTGGGCGCGCGCCTCGAGCCGAAGTGCGGCGCGCCGGTCGCGACCGACGGCGCAAGCGCAGCGCTTGAGATCATGTCCGCCGCGTGGATCGACCTCCAAGGTCCTACCGGGCGGTGCGCCCGCCCTACGCCTCTGATGGATCCACGAGCAGCGACGCGAATTGACGACTGCGTCGCCGCCGGGAGCCGAAAAAAAGACCCTTCAGGCGGAACCTGAAGGGTCGAGCGCCTCTATCCGGCGGCGCCGCGGGCCGGCCTGTCCCCGCGCGGTGTCCCACGCTTGGGTCCGGCGTCCATTTCCCCACGAGGGCGAGGGATCCGGACGGAGCCGGCGTCGCCGCCGGCGGGATCTCGTCCCGGTCAAGCCGCCGGAACCCAGAACACACTTCTATCAAACCGATTCGCCGTGATCCCAGCGTGATCCGCCGAAAGGGGTGCGAGGCGCGACGCCCGCGCGCGTTGCCGCGCGGCGCATGCATTGGTATTCATCTCGCTCCTCGAACGGCCCTGCGCCGCCTGCCAGCTGCAACGCCCGCCTCCAAGGGAATTCGCCTTGACGGACGCCTCACCGACCCGGCCCGCCGATGGTTTCGCCCATGGGCGGCGCGCGACCCGCCAGGCGCCGGACGGCCGCGCCGGCGCCTCGGTGGCGGAGGCCGAGGGCGACCCGGTCGCCGCGCCGAGCCCGTCGAGCGCTCCGGCGGGACTTGATCCAGGCGATCCCCCGTCGGTGGCGGAGGGTCCGAGGCCGAAATCCCGCCGGATCGGCATCCTGCGCCGGCTTTGGCCCTACTTGATGCGCTATCGGCGCATGTTCTGGGCGGCGGTCGGGGTGCTGACCCTCACCGCGGCGCTGACGCTCACCCTGCCGCTGGCCGCGCGCCGCGTGATCGACGGGCTCTCGGTCGAAGACGTCGCGTTGATGGAGCGCTACTTCATCTACGGCATAATCATCGCGGGAGCGCTCGCGATCGGCACGTCGACCCGCTACTACTTGGTGACGCGGCTCGGCGAGAGGGTGATCGCGGATCTGCGGCAGGAAGTGTTCGACAAGGTCATCGGGCTCTCCCCCGAATTCTATGAGAGCCTGCGCACCGGAGAGGTGCTGTCGCGCCTGAACACCGACACCACGCTCCTGCTGTCGGTGGTCTCCTCCACCGCCTCCATCGCGCTTCGGCAGATCCTGCTGCTGATCGGCGGCCTCGCGATGATGAGCTGGACGTCGCCGCGGCTGACGATGTTCGGCATGGTGCTCGGCCCACTGATCCTCATCCCGATCCTCGTGTTCGGCCGCAGGGTGCGGCGGCTGAGCCGGGAGAGCCAGGATCGTCTGGCGGAAAGCTCGGCCCTGGCGTCGGAGCTATTGCTCGCGGCTCAGACGGTTCAGGCCTACACGGCCGAGGCCGCCGCGCGCAGCCGCTACGCCGACCTCATCGACCGAGCGTTCGAGGCGGCGCGCAAGCGCATTCTGGCGCGCAGCATTCTCACGGTGGTTCTGATCTTCCTCGTCTTCGGCGGGCTGATCGGCGTCCTTTGGATCGGCGCGTCCGATCTGCGCTCCGGGTCCATGTCGGCCGGCGAGCTCGTGCAGTTTCTGATCTACGGCCTCGTCGTCGCCGGGGCCGCGGCGGGACTGTCGGAGGTTTGGGGCGAGGTGCAGCGCGCCGCAGGGGCGACCGAGCGCTTGGTGGACTTGCTGGAGACGGACGATCCGCTCGATCTGTCGGCCGAGCCGGTCCCTGCTCCGGCTCGGCCGACGGGCGAGGTGGTCTTCGACCGCGTCGCGTTCCGTTATCCGGCGCGGCCGGAGGTCGCCGCCCTCTCCGACGTGTCGTTCCGCGTCGCGCCGGGGGAGACGGTGGCCCTCGTCGGTCCCTCTGGCGCGGGCAAGTCCACGATCTTCCAGCTTTTGCTGCGCTTCTACGACGTCGGCTCGGGCGAGATCCGCGTCGACGACGCGCCTGTCCGCGATCTGGATCCGCCGGACCTGCGCCGCGCGTTCTCGATCGTCAGTCAGGAGCCTGCGATCTTCGCCGACACCGTCGCGGCGAACATCCGCTTCGGCCGCCCCGACGCCGCCGACGCCGAGGTGGAAGCCGCCGCCCGCGCCGCCGCCGCCCATGACTTCATCGAGGCTCTGCCGCGCGGCTACGGCACTTACGTGGGCGAGCGGGGCGTCATGCTGTCCGGCGGACAGAAGCAGCGTCTCGCCATCGCCCGCGCGGTGCTGCGCGACGCGCCGATCCTACTGCTGGACGAAGCGACCTCGGCGCTCGACGCGCAGTCCGAACGCGCGGTCCAGCAGGCGGTGGAGCGTCTGTCGGAGGATCGCACCACGCTGGTGATCGCCCACCGCCTCGCCACGGTGAAGGCCGCCGACCGGATCCTCGTCTTCGATGGCGGCCGCGTCGTCTCGGAAGGCTCGCACGCTCAGCTGGTGGCCGAAGGCGGCCTCTACGCTCGGCTCGCCCGGCTGCAGTTCACCGAGGGCTGACCCCGCATTTGCGGCCGACAGCGCGCCGACCCGCCCCGTCACGGATGGTCAGCACCGTCCAGCCTGCGCAAAAGCGGAGTTGCGTTTGACGCAACGCTCGTCCGACGCGCACATCAACCGGGATCAACCCGGAGCCGCGGGAGGAGACCGGATGGCCCGTCTACCTGGCCACCATCGAGGACAAGGCCCATGTCGAGGCCGTGCCGCTGAGCGAGCGCTGGCAAGCTCGATCCGTCTAAGAAAAACTGCAGTAGACCGCGGCGCTTCATGGCCGGAGCCCGGCGCTGAGCTTCCAGATCCGCTCCGGCGTCAAGGACACGGCGGACACGCTGACCTGGTCGGACTTTCTCGATCGAACGGCGCGCGCGGCGAACCTGTTCCGCCGGCTGGGCGTGGGGGAGAGCGACGCGGTCGCCTGCATTCTGCCCAACTGCAACGAGACCGCCGTCGCGCTGATGGGCGGGGCCACGGCGGGGATCGTGAACCCGATCAACCCGCTGCTCGAGCCCGATCAGATCGGCGCTCTGCTGCGGGAGACGAACGCCAAGGTGCTGGTCACGCTCGCGCCGTTCTCCAAGACGGACGTGGCGGACACGGCGGCCGCGGCCTGCGCGCTGGCCCCGAACGTCGAGACGATCCTGCAGGTCGACCTCAAGCGCTACCTGTCGCCGCCGCTCAGCTGGATCGTGCCGCTGATCCGGCCCAAGCCGGCGGGGGGACATTCCGCCCAGGCGCTCGATTTCAATGCCGAGATGGCCAAGGAAAGCACGACCATGCCGTGATGCTCTACAACGGTTGGGTGTCGAACCACCTGCTGGTCAAGGAGACGGACATCCTGCTGCGCCCGCTGCCGCTGTTCCACGTCTTCGCGGCCTATCCGGTGCTGCTCAGCTGCGTGACGTCGGGCGCCCACATGGTAATGCCGACGCCGCAGGGCTATCGCGGCGAGGGGGTGTTCGACAACTTCTGGAAGCTGGTGGAGCGCTGGGGCGCGACCTTCATGGTCACCGTGCCGACCGCCGCCACCGCGCTGATGCAGCGGCCGATCGATGCGGACGTGTCGTCGCTGAAGCTCGCTTTCTGCGGCTCGGCCCCGCTGCCGCAGGAGCTCTTCAAGAAGTTCCAGGACGCGACGGGGGTGAAGATCCTCGAAGGATACAGGATGACCGAGGCGACCTGCGGCGTCTCCTGCAACCCCATCGACGGGGAGCGGAAGATCAGCTCGGTCGGGCTGCCGCTGCCCTACACCGACGTGAAGATCCTCTACTGCGACGAGCTGGGCGCCGTGAAGCGCGAAATGGGCGTCGACGAGATCGGCGAGATCTGCGTGTCGAACCCCGGCATCCGCGCCGGCGGGACCTACACGGAGGCGGAGCGCAACACGGGCCTTTTCGCCGACGGCAAGTACCTGCGGACCGGGGATCTGAGGCGGATCGACGCCGACGGCTATCTGTGGATCACCGGGCGGGCGAAGGATCTGATTATCCGCGGCGGCCACAATATCGATCCGGCGCTGATCGAGGAGGCGCTGGCGGGGCATCCGGAGGTCGCCTTCGTGGGGGCCATCGGCCAGCCGGACGTCCATGCCGGGGAGATCCCCTGCGCCTATGTGGAGCTGATCGAGGGCGCCTCGGTCGACGCCGCCGCTCTAAAGGCCCATGCGGAGGCCAACGTGAGCGAGCGGTCGGCGCACCCCAAGCACGTCGAGGTGCTGGAGGAGCTGCCCAAGACCGCCGTCGGCAAGGTCTTCAAGCCGGACCTGCGCAAGCGGGCGATCTTTCGCGTCTACGGCGCAGCGCTGGAGGCGGCCGGGATAAAGGCGGAGATCGACGTGGTCGAGGACAAGAAGCTGGGGCTGGTGGCGGAGCTGAGGCCGACGGCCAATCACCTGGACGAGGCCGAGGTGAAGGCGGTGCTCGGCGACTTCCCGCGGCCCTACATGATCAAGGACCCGCACATGGCGGCCTGACCGCGCTGCTCAGGGACGCGGCTCGTCCCTGGGAGCGGGACCGCTCGGCACAGGCCGACCAGGCGGCCGGCGAGCCGGATCGGGGTCCCTGCGCAAGGGGCGTCCACGCGTGGACGCCCTCTCATGCCATTGATTTCGAATTTTTATTCATAATTTTGAATTCGTGGACGCCTGCGCGGCAGAGCACGTCAGAGCGCGTCGAGCGCCTGCGCCCAGAGCATCGCGGCCACGAGGGTGGGGCGGCGCATGAGGTCTCCGCCCGGGAATTTCGCCGCAGGCAGGCGGGACATGACGTCGAGGCGGCGGCGGTTGCCGGTCAGCGCCTCGGCCAGCACCAGGCCGGCCATGGTGGCGAGCGCGACGCCCGAACCGGAATAGCCGGAGGCGTTGAAGACGCCCGGCCTGAGCTCCCCCCAGACCGGCAGGCGGGAGGTGGTGATGGCGAGGGTGCCGCCCCAGGCGTGGGTGATGGCCACGTCAGAAAGCTGGGGGAAGACCTTGAGCATCTTGGGGCGCAGGAAGGCCTTCAGGTCCTTCGGAAAGCGCCAGCCGTAGCTTTCGCCGCCGCCGAAAAGCAGGCGGCGATCCTCCGACAGGCGGTAGTAGTTGACCACGAAGCGGCTGTCGGCGACGGCGACGTCGTCGCGGATAAGGGTCTTGGCGCGGTTGTCGGACAGTGGCTCGGTGGCGCAGACGAAGTTGTTGATGGGCATGACCCGGGCCGCCGCCTCGGGCAGGAGGCCGCCGAGATAGCCGTTGCAGGCGACGACGACGGAGCCGGCCTTTACGGACCCTTGCGCGGTGCGGACGGTTAGGGCGCCGGGGGCGCCCTCGATGGCCGTGGCCTCGGAGAGCTCGAAGAGGCGGGCGCCGGCGGCCTCCGCCGCTCGGGCGAGGCCTCGGGCGTAGTTCAGGGGATGCAGGTGGCCGCCGGAGGGCTTGAAGACGCCGCCGTAGACGTCGGCGGCGCCGAGGCGCTCGGCCACCTCTTCGGGGGTCAGGAACACGAAATCAGCGCCGTAATGGCGCGCCATGTGGTCGACGTAGTCGCGGGTCAGAGCGTCGTAGCGGCGGCGATGGCTGACATACATCAGCCCGTCCTTGAGGGCGCAGTCGATGCCGTGGCGGGCGACGAGATCCTTGACGAGGGCGGCGGCGTCGCGGCCGATCTCCCACGCGCCCTGGGCGGTCTCGGCGTCGACCATCTTCTCGACGTAGGGCTGTTCGACCCGCTGGCCGACGCCGATCTGGCCGCCGTTGCGGCCCGAGGCGCCCCAGCCGGCGCGCTGCGCCTCCAGCACCACGACATCGACGCCGCGCTCGGCGAGGTGGAGCGCGGTGGAGAGGCCGGTGTAGCCGGCGCCGATGACGCAGACCTCGGCGGTCACGCCCGTTTCCAGCGCGGGCCGGTTCGGCGCGGGCCCGGCGCTGGCGACGTACCAGCTGTCCGGCCACTCGCCGCGCTTTTCATTGGAATAGAGCAGGTTGCGCATGGGTCTTCAGGGATGGTCTTCAGACGTTCAGAAGAAGATGCTCCCGTTCCCACGGGCTGATGACGGTCATGAACTCGTCGTACTCGAAGCGCTTCACGGTGCCGAAGATCTGCACGAACTGCTCGCCCAGGAGGGTCTTGAGGGGGGCGGCGGCCTCCAGCAGCTCCACCGCTTCGAGAAGCGAGTAGGGCAGGTCGCGGGCGTGGTCGTAGGCGCCGCCCTGGACGGGGGGGCGGGGGGCGACCTGCTCCTCCATCCCCAGCAGGCCCGCGGCGAGGCTGGCGGCGATGGCGAGGTAGGGATTGGCGTCGGCGCCGGTGACGCGGTTTTCGACGCGTCGGGCCTCGGGGCTGGAGCGGGGGGCTCTCAAGCCGGTGGAGCGATTATCGAAACCCCATTCGAGGTTCACCGGGGCGGACATGTATTTCACCATGCGCCGATAGGAATTCACGTAGGGCGCGGCGACGGCGGAGCAGGCGGGCAGGTATTTCTGCTGGCCGCCGAGGAAATGCTCGAAGAGGGGCGTGGCGGCGCCGTCCTCGGCCGTGAAGATGTTGCGCCCGTCGGCGTCGAGCACGGATTGGTGGATGTGCATGGCGCTGCCGGGCTGGCCGGCCATGGGCTTGGCCATGAAGGTGGCGTAGCAGCCGGTGCGCAGCGCGGCCTCCCGGATCAGGCGCTTGAAGAGGAACACCTCGTCGGCGAGGGCCATGGGCTCGCCATGCATCATGTTGACTTCGAGCTGGGCGGCTCCGGCCTCCTGGATGATCGTGTCGATCTCCAAGCCTTGGGCGTCGGCGTAGTCGTAGATGTGCTCGATGACCGTGTCGAACTCGTCGACCTGGGAGAGGCTGAACGCCTGCGAGCCGGTGGATTGGCGGCCGGAGCGGCCGACGGGCGGCTCCAGAGGGTAGTCGGGGTCGGGATTGGGTTTGGTGAGGTAGAATTCGAGCTCGGGCGCGACGACGGGGGTCCAGCCCTTGGCGGCGTAGGCGTCGAGGACGCGGCGCAGGACCTGCCGAGGGGCGAAGGGGACGTACTCGCCCTCCCGATCCAGCACGTCGTGGATGATCTGGAGGGACGGGTCGCCGGCCCAGGGCACGGCGCGGGCGGTGGAGATGTCGGGGGTGAGGGTGAGGTCGCCGTCAGACAGCAGTTCGGGGTGGTCGACCTCGGCGTAGTCGCCGGTGATGGAGGCGAAGAAGATCGAGACGGGGAGGCGGACCTCCGATTCGCGGACGAACTTGGCGGCGGGCATGACCTTGCCGCGGGCGATGCCGGCGAAGTCGGGGGTGACGCACTCGATCTCTTCGATGCGGCGGCCGCGGATCCAATCGCGCAGGGCGGCGAGGTCGGCCACGTCGCGGGGGGGCGACTCCGACAGGCTGATCGCAGGCGGGGTCTTGGACATGAAGCCTCCGGCAGAGCGGACCGTTCGGATCGGGCCGCTGGCGCGTCGCCGCACCGCGCATATATCGTCCCGCAGGCAAGGATTGCCAACCGCGCCGGCCGGCGACGCCGCGCCGGCCGCCCGATCAGGAGCCTACCGCCATGCTCATCGGCATTTTGCAGACGGGAGACGTGAACCCGCGGCTCGCGGATCGCTTCCCGCCGTATGACACGATGTTCGCGGATCTGCTGTCGGGCCACGGGCTGCGCTTTCGAGCCTGGCGGGCCAATCATGCCGAGCTGCCGGAGGGGCCCGAGGCGGCGGACGGCTGGCTGATCACCGGCTCCGCCGCCGGGGTCTATGAGGATCTGCCCTGGATCGCGCCGCTGGAGGATCTGGTGCGGGCCATCGCCGCGGCGCGCCGGCCGCTCGTGGGGATCTGCTTCGGCCATCAGCTGATGGCCCAGGCGCTCGGCGGGACCGTCGTCAAGTCGGACAAGGGCTGGGGCATCGGCGTTCAGACCTATCGGGAGACGGGATCGGGGCGCGAGCTGCGGGTGCTCGCCTCGCATCAGGACCAGGTGACGGCGCCGCCGCCGGGGACCGAAACGGTCGCCGCCTCAGGCTTCTGCCCCCATGCGGCGCTGCGCTGGACCGACCTTCCGCTGATCTCCTGGCAGCCGCATCCGGAGTTCTCGGCCGAGTATTCGCGCGCAATCATCGAGATGCGCCGAGGCGCCGCCTATGAGGCGGCGTTCGCCGACGCGGCGCTGGCCCGTCTCGACCAGCCGCTCGACAGCGCCGAGATCGGGGATCGGCTGGCGCGCTTTTTCCTCGATCATCGCTTGCCCGAGCCGGCCTGAGAGACCACTCGGGCTCTTGGAGCGGCGGGGCCTTCGAGCTATGTCCAGGGCGCGAAGCTTGCCCGATCGGGGACGCGCGGGAATGACGGCCCCGCGCCGACGGCTCCTCGAAGCGGGCTCAACCGACGCCGAGCCGACCCGGGCCCAACCCCGGGGGCGGACCCGGCGGACAACCTGAGACGGCGGCCGCCGGGGAGGACTTCATGCGCGTGATCCGTTGGGCGGTTCCGATCTTCATCCTGTTCCTGATCGCCTGGATCGCGATCATGATCTATCGGTTCAGCTTCTATCGCGGCGTCGGCATGAGCTACCCGCAGCAGGTGATCGCCTCCGTCGCCGACGCGCCGCTGACCGACGAGGAGCATTCGGCCGGGGCCGAGGACGCCACGGACGCGGCCAGCGGCAACGGCTCGGTCGCCACCTGCGCCCACTCGCGGGTCGCCGACATGCAGGCGCACCTGATCAACATGCTGGTGAACGAGAACGACTGGGTTCCCGCGACGCCCCAGTACACCATCGGCATCTTCGGCCTGGTGGATTGGGCGGCGACGCCGTGGTTCGACAACAAGGCGGCGTTCCAGCGCGGCGTGCTGGCGGTGGTGCGGCGCTTCAGCCTCGACCTCGCCGACAGCCTGGGCCGCGTGCGCGGCACCTCCGGCGCGGACCCGGACCTGCAGGGCGCCGCCTCGCGCCTGCGCACCGACGAGCGGACCTGGAGGATCAACAGCCCCTTCGATCCGCAGCTGCAGATGATCGCGACCTCGGCGGCGGCCTCGTACGGGGGCGCGGTGCCGCTTTACTACAGCTTCAATCGGCGCCTGGAGGACTGCAACGCGCTCTTCGACGCCCGGCAGGACAACCTGCTGCGCCTCCTGGACCGCGTCGCCGCCGATCTGGGCGACATGAACGATCGGCTGCAAAAGCGCTCCCGCGCGGAAGTGTGGGACGTGAACCAGAAGGCCTTCGTCACCGGCGAGGGCAACAACCTGGGCTGGCTCGACTTCCGAGCCGACAACCTGCTGCATGAGGCGCGCGGACAGGCCTACGCCCTGCACGGACTGCTGCAGGCGCTGCGCATCGACTTCTCCACCGTCGCGGTGCAGGCCCAGCTCGGCGCGGTTTGGGACCGGATGGAAGCGCATGTGGCCGAGGCAGCGCGCTTCAACCCGCTGATCGTCTCCAACGGCGCGCTCGACGGGATCTTCGCGCCCGATCATCTGGCGGTGATGGGCGAGAAGATCCTTCGCGCCCGGGCGAACATGATCGAGCTGCGGGACATTCTGCGCAACTGATCGGCGCGGCGAGCTCGTCCCGCACCGACGGCGCGGTCCGTGCGCGACATCGTGCTGGGTCCTCGCCGCGGCGCTCGGGCCAGGCGGACGGAAAGGCCGAGGAGGCGGCGAGGGCTCGTCGCCTGAGGCGCCCGCTATTGACCACGCTCCGCGCCCCTGCCAGCTTCACGGCGATCCGCACCGCATGCGCCCGCGCCGCCTCGATCCGCGCCCGTTCAGGAGCTTCGCCATGCTCGACCGCAATCCCAACGACCTCCGCGCCTATTGGATGGGCTTCACGCCCAACAAGCAGTTCAAGGCGAACCCGCGCATGGTCGTCTCGGCCGAGGGCATGTACTACAAGTCCTCCGACGGGCGCGACATCCTCGACGGTTCCGCCGGGCTCTGGTGCGTCAATGCCGGCCATGCCCGCCCCAAGATCATCGAGGCGATCCGCGAGCAGGCCGGCCAGCTGGATTTCGCGCCGACCTTCCAGTTCGGACACCCCAAGGTCTTCGAGCTCGCCAACCGCCTGACCGACCTGGCGCCCGAGCCCTTCACCCACGCCTTCTTCGCCAACTCGGGCTCCGAGTCCGTGGACAGCGCCCTGAAGATCGCGCTCGCCTATCAGCGCGCCATCGGCCAGGGCTCCCGCACCCGTTTGATCGGGCGGGAACGGGGCTATCACGGCGTGGGCTTCGGCGGCATCTCCGTCGGCGGCATCGTCAACAACCGCAAGTTCTTCGGCTCCCTGCTGACCGGCGTCGACCACATGCGCGACACGCATCTGCCGGAGAACGTGTTCACCCGCGGCCAGCCGGAGCATGGCGCCTATCTGGCCGAGGACCTGGAGCGGATCGCCAAGCTGCACGACCCGTCGACCATCGCCGCCTGCATCGTGGAGCCCATGGCCGGATCGACCGGCGTGCTGCTGCCGCCCAAAGGCTACCTGAAAAAGCTGCGCCAGATCTGCGACCGCCACGGCATCCTGCTGATCTTCGACGAGGTGATCACCGGCTTCGGGCGCCTGGGAGCCCCCTTCGCGGCCGAGTACTTCGACGTGATGCCGGACATGATCGTCTGCGCCAAGGGCCTGACCAACGGCACCGTGCCCATGGGCGCGGTGCTGGTGCGCGACGAGATCTACGAGGCCTTCCAGGGCGGCGCCGACCACGCGATCGATCTTTTCCACGGCTACACCTACTCGGGCAACCCGATGGCGGCCGCGACGGCGCTGGCGACGTTGGAGACCTATGCGGACGAGAATCTGCTGACCCGCGCCAAGGACATCGAGCCCTATTGGGAGGAAGCGGCCCATTCGCTGCGCGATCATCCCGGGGTGATCGACATCCGCAATCTGGGCCTGATCGCCGCCATCGAGTTCGAGCCGATCGAAGGCGCTCCGGGCAAGCGCGGCTTCGACCTGATGGTCGCGGCCTTCGAGGCCGGCCTGATGGTGCGCGTGACCGGCGACATCATCGCCCTGTCGCCGCCCCTGATCCTCGAAGAGACGCATATCGACGAGCTGTTCGGCAAGTTCGGCGCGGTGATCAAGCAGGTGGTCTGATCGCCGGGTTCGCCCGGCGCTCGAGCGGGGCGGCGTCGGCCGTCGCCCCCGACCCTCGCGGGCCGCGCGGCCCGCTTTCGCGACGCCCCAGGACGGCAGCATGACTTCGCTCACCTTCATCATGCCGGTCCGCCATCCTCAAAGCGTGCGCGATCCCGCCGATCAGCAGCGAGTGATCGGCCAGACGATCCGCTCCATCGCCGCGCAGACCGTGGACGACTGGCGTCTGCGCATCGTCTGCAACCGCGAGCAGCGCCTGCCGCCGCTGCCCGCGAACGTGGAACGGGTGGACATCGATCTGCCGCCGTTGCCGCGCGAAGCGCTGGCGTCGGCGACGGACATGGCCTCGACCTACGTCCCGGCCAACCTGGACCGCGGCCGACGCGTTCACCTGGGCCTGGCCGGTCTGGGCCCGGACGACCTGATCATGCCGGTGGACGACGACGACTTCATCAGCCGCCGCCTCGCCGAGCATGTCCTTGCGCGGGCCGCGGCCGGCGGCAGCGCCTGGCTGCTGGGGCCGGGCTACGTCTTCCCGGACGGAGGCTTTTGGATGCGGCCGGCGTCGGTGGATTGCTACCGCTTCACCGGCACCAGCGTGATCGCGCGTCTGCGCCGGTTTCCCGGGCTCGCCGACGCGGCGCCGAGCGAGGAGGCGGTGCACGACATCGGCGACCACGGGCGGTCGTCGTCCCGTCTGCTGACCGGCGATGATCCGGCGGAGATCGTGCCCTTTCCCGCCGTGGTCTACCGCGTGAACCACGGCAACCAAGTCCAGGTCGACGTGGCGCGGTTCATCCCCGACGGAGAGCGCGTGGGCATCCTGCCCCGGCGACGCTCGGCCAACCCGGTCAAGGACCTGGTGCACCGCCTGCGCTTCGCCGCGCGGGAGCGTCCGCTGCATCCGCTGCTGTGCCGGGAGTTCTTCGGAGGCCTGACGCCGCCGCGCGGACCCGACCGCGACCGGCGCGGCTCGGCCACCCAGGCGGCGCGGTAGGGCGTCTCATGGGGTCCTGCAGCGTCGAACGGCTTTCCGGGGGACGGCGGACGATCGTCTGCGAGCGCGACGACGCCCCCCATGGCGGTCTGGTCTGCGGCCATGTGGCCGACGGAGCGCCGATCCTGGCCGTGTTCCGCTATCTCGACGGAGAGCAGGCCTTCACCTGCGGTCTGCCGCATGGGCTCGAGCATCGCTGGCGGCCCGTATGCGTGGCCTGCGCGGAGGCGCTGCGGCAGGCCGAGCCCGCCCTGGCCCGAATGCCGAAGGGCTTCGCGGCCTGGCGCGAGCATGCGGGCAGCGACGTGTGGCACATCGAGGCGTTGCCGCCGGACGGCGAGGACGATCTGGACCTGCTCTAGCGGCGGGCCCTAGAGTCGGGGACGCGGCGATGCCGCGGCATCGGCAAAGAACGGCAACTGCACAGAAACGGACCTCCGCCCATGGACCTGGAGCTCGCCGACCGCGTCGCCCTCGTCACCGGAGGCAGCCGAGGCATCGGTCTGGCCTGCGCGCGCCTGCTGTCCCGCGAAGGGGCGCGGGTCGCCGTTCTGGGCCGCGACGCCGCGCGGGCGGAGGCGGCCGCCGCGGCGCTTCCGGGGGAGGCGGTGGGCCTCGGCGCCGATCTGATCGACTCCGAGGCGGCCGAAGAGGCGCTGCGGGCGGCCGAGGCCGCCTTGGGCCCGCTCGACATTCTGGTCAACTCCGCCGGCGCGGCGCGGCGGACGCCGCCGGAGCGGTTGAATCCCGAGGCCTATCGCGCGGCGATGGACGCCAAGTACTTCAGCTACGTCAACATGATCGATCCGGCCATCAAAGGCATGGCGGCGCGCGGATCCGGCGTGATCGTCAACGTCATCGGGGCCGGGGGCAAGCTGGCCTCTCCGGTGCACGTCGCCGGCGGGGCGGCCAATGCGGCGCTGATGCTCGCCACGGCCGGGCTGGGCGCGGCCTATGCCGGGCAGGGCGTGCGGGTCGTCGGCGTCAATCCGGGCATCACCAAGACCGATCGCGTGGCCGAAGGCCTCGCTTCGGAGGCCGCCATGCTCGGCGGGACGGTCGAGGAGGCGGAGGAGCGGGCCCGCGGGCGCCTGCCGCTCGGCCGCATCGCGGAGCCGGAGGAGATCGCGGCGGCGGTGCTGTGGCTCGCCTCGCCCAGAGCCTCCTACGTCACGGCCGCCACGCTTTCCATGGACGGGGCCGCCGTGCCTACGGTGATCTGAGGCGCGCCGGGCGCGCGCTTGCGCCCGATGGCGCGCGGACCCGCATGGGAACCTGGGCGAGACGCGCCGGCGGCGCTCGGCCCCAAGGGTCAGGCGAAGGCGTCTGGACGGGCGGCGCGCGCCAGCTTGTCGAGCACGGCGTTGACCAGGCCCGGCTCCTTGCCTTCCGGGAAGAAGGCCTTCGCCACGTCGACATACTCGCTGATCACCACCCGGGGCGGCGTGTCGTCGCGGTCGAAGAGCTCGGCCCCGGCGGCCCGGAACAGGGCGCGCAGCACCGGGTCGATCCGCTTGATCGGCCAGCCGTCCTTCATCGAGGCGTCCACCGCCTGGTCCACCGTCGCCTGACGGTTGACCGCGCCCTCCAGAAGCGCGCGGAAGAGGTCGACGTCCGCCTCTCGGAAGGCGTCGCCCTCGACCTCCATGCCTAGTCGATGGGTCTCGAACTCCTCGCGCACTTCGCGCCAATCGGCGCCTGAGCTTTCCATCTGGAACAGCGCCTGCACCGCGGCGAGGCGGGAGGCGGAACGCATCAGCCGGCGCTCGTCCTTGGAGGGGCTCACCGCACGAACCGGCGTTTGAGCGCGATCAGATGCAGCGCCGCCGTGGCCGCGCCGCCGCCCTTGTCCATCTCGGCGGGGTTCGCGCGAGCCTCCGCCTGTTCCATGCTTTCGCAGGTCAGGATGCCGTTGCCGATGCACAGGCCTTCGAGCCCCAGAAGCGTCAGCGCCCGGGCGCTTTCCTCGCAGACCGTTTCGTAGTGGGTGGTTTCCCCGCGGATGATGCAGCCGAGGGCGACGTAGCCGTCATAGGCCTCCGCTTCTTCGGCCAAGGAGAGGGTGGCGCCGATCTCCAGCGCGCCGGGCACTTCGATCACTTCGGCGCTGGCGCCGGCGGCCTCGATCACCGCCTGGGCCCCGGCGATCAGGCCGTCGGCGACGGCGCGGTAGAACGGCGCCGCCACGATCAGCAGCTTGGCGCCCGGCAGGCGCGGCGTCTCCAGCGTTCCATCCTGCCGCGCCATGGCTCAACCCTCCTCGTTCCACAGCCGGCGCATGCCGGCGATGGAGAGCCCGTAGCCCTCCAGCCCCACGACCTTGGGGGAGGGCGAGTTCGACAGCAGCGTCATCTCCTGCACCCCCAGAGCGGCGAGGATCTGCGCGCCGATACCGTACTGCCTCAGAGTGTTGGGCGAGACGCCTGACGTGCCCGAGAGCGCCGAGGCCACCAGGCCCGGCGTCAGGTCGCGCAGCAGCACGACGACGCCGCGGCCCTCGGCGGCGATGGCCTCCATGGCCGCGGCGAGCTGGCCGTTGCGGCCGGGCGCGGCGGCCAGCAGGTCGGCCAGCGGGTCGACGACATGCATGCGCACCAGGACCGGCCCGCCGGAGGCGACGTCGCCTTTGGTCAGGGCCAAGTGCTCTCCGCCGCCCGGGGCGTCGGAGAAGACGCGGAGCCTCCAGTCGCCGCCATGGTCGGATTGGACGGAGCGGGCGGCGGTTTCGCGCACCAGATTGTCGTGGCGGCGGCGATAGGCGATCAGGTCGCTGATGGTGCCGATCTTCAGGCCGTGCAGCTGCGCGAAGCCGACCAGATCGGGCAGACGCGCCATGGCGCCGTCGTCCTTCATGATCTCGCAGATGACGCCCGCTGGGTTGAGGCCGGCGAGCCGCGAGATGTCGACGGCGGCCTCCGTGTGCCCAGCGCGGACCAGCACGCCGCCCTCGCGGGCGCGCAGCGGAAAGACGTGGCCGGGGGTGGCGATGTCCTGCGGGCCTGAGGTGGGGTCGATGGCGACCGCCACCGTGCGGGCGCGGTCATGGGCGGAGATGCCGGTGGTCACGCCCTCCCGCGCTTCGATGGAGGTGGTGAAGGCGGTCTCGTGCCGGCTTTGGTTGTTGGAGGCCATGAGCGGCAGGCCGAGCTGGTCCAGCCGCTCGCCGGTCATCGCGAGGCAGATCAGGCCGCGGCCGTGGGTGGCCATGAAGTTCACCGCGTCGGGGGTGGCCATCTGGGCGGGGATGACGAGATCGCCTTCGTTCTCACGGTCTTCGTGATCGACGAGGATGAACATGCGGCCGTTGCGGGCGTCGTCGATGATCTCCTCGACCGAGGAGATGGCGTCTGAGTAGTCGGTCTCGGTCATGGAGGGCGCCTCGCTGGTTCGCCGCGTGACCTATCCCGCCGCGGCCGGGGTTTCCAGCCTCCGCGGCGATGCGCCGGGGCCGCGGTCAGACGGCCTCGGCGAGGCGGGCGACGTAGCGGGCGAGAGGGTCGATCTCGAGGTTCACGCGGTCTCCGGCGCCGATGCCGCCCCAATTGGTGACTTGCTTGGTATGGGGGATGAGGTTGACGCCGAAGACGTCGCCTTCGACCTCGTTGACGGTCAGGGAGGTGCCGGCGAGGGCGACCGAGCCCTTCTGGGCGATGAAGCGGGAGAGGGCGGAGGGGGCGCGGAAGCGGTAGCGGGTGCTGTCGCCTTCGTCTTTGGTTTCAAGCACTTGCGCGACGCCGTCCACATGGCCGGTGACGATGTGGCCGCCGAGTTCGTCGCCGACCCGGAGCGAGCGTTCGAGGTTGATGCGGGTTCCGAGGGCCCAGTCGTCGAGGGTGGACTTGGAGAGGCTTTCGGCGCTGACGTCCACGTCGAACCAGCCTCGGCCGTCCGCTTCGCCTCGGTCGACGGCGGTCAGGCAGACGCCGTCGCAGCAGATGGAGGCGCCGATGTCGGCGCGGGCGACGGCGGGCGCGCAGGCGATGCGGGCGCGCAGATCGCCGCGCTTTTCGAGGCGCACGACCTCTCCCACGTCGATGACGATTCCGGTGAACATGGGGCGCGCTCCTCCTCGGGCCGGGGTCGAGACCGGGAGGTAGAGGGCCGCGGGGCGGGGGGCAAGGGACGCCCCGAGGCGCCGTGCAAGCGTCGGGCGAATGTCGGGCTCGGGTCGGGCTTTCGTCGGGCGAGAGTCGGGCCGGCGACGGGTCGCGGGGCTGGCCCGCGTCGGGCGCATGTCGGGCCGGTGTCGGGCCTTCGTCGGGCTTTCGTCGGGCGCGGTCAGGCGGGACGCCAGACCGAGAGGACATCGGCGCCGAGGGGCCTGGTTTCCGCCAGCGCGTAGCGCGGCGCGTCCGTCAGACGGTCCAGCGCGAGGGGACCGAGCGCCGGGCGGCCCTCCGCCCCCAAGGCGAGGCCGGCCTGGATCCAGGCGATCTCGTCCGCCAGGCCGGCGCCGGCGAGGGCGGCGGCGAGGCGGCCGCCGCCTTCGCAGAGCACGCGCGTGAGGCGCGCCTCGCCCAGAACGTCGAGGGCGGCGGCGAGGTCGAGCCCGTCGCCGGCCGGATCGAGAGGGCAGGGGCGCAGGCGCAGGCCCATGGCCTCCAGCGCGGCCAGGCGGGCGGGGTCCGCCTGGGGGCCGTGCAGCAGGAGGACGGGGCGGGCGCGGGCGCCGCGGGCGAGGCGCGTCGCCGGGTCGAGGGAGGCGCGCGGGTCCAGCAGGACCGGCATGGGGGAGCGGTCTTCGAGGCCGGGGAGGCGCACGTCGAGGCGAGGGTCGTCGGCGCGGACGGTGCCCATGCCGACCAGAATGGCGTCGGATCGGGCCCTGAGAAGATGCACGTGGGCGCGGGCGGGCGCGCCGGAGATCCAGCGGCTTTCGCCCGAAGCGGTGGCGATGCGCCCGTCGAGGCTGCCGGCGAGCTTGAGGGTCAGATGCGGGCGGCCGCGGCGATGGAGGCTCAGAAACCCTTCGTTGAGGCGCTCGGCCTCGGCGGCGCGGAGGCCGACCTCGACGATCACGTCGGCCTCGCGCAGCCGGGCGAAGCCGCGGCCGTCGACGCGGGGGTCCGGATCGCCGATGCAGGCGAGAACGCGGGCGACGCCGGCGTCGACCAGGCCGTCGGCGCAGGGGGGCGTGCGGCCGTAATGGGCGCAGGGTTCGAGGGTGACGTAGACGTCGGCGCCGCGTGCGGCCTCCCCGGCCTGATCGAGGGCGACCCGTTCGGCATGAGGGCGGCCGCTGGGCCGGGTCCAGCCCTGGCCGACGAGACGGCCGTCCTTGACGATGACGGCGCCCACGGCGGGGTTGGGGGCCACGCGCCCCAGCCCGCGGCGGGCGAGGGTCAGCGCGGCGCGCATCCAGCGGAGGTCCTGATCGGCGGTCATGGGCGAGGTCCGGTCATGGGGCCGAGGCGTGTCCCGTCGGCCGGCCGGGGTCAACCCCGCCGAGGCGGGGCTGGGCAGGGCTGGGCGGGGCGGGGCGAGGGACGAGGGGCGCGGGCGGCCGAGCCGAGCCAAGCCCAGCCGAGCCAAGCCCTTGATTTCTTTTTCCAGGCGGCGCGTTCCGAAGGCGACGACACCGCCCGCGTCTGCCGTCGAGCGGCGTCCTTGGAACGCCGTCGTTGGAGCGCGATCGACCAGGCGCCGTCTTTGGCGCGTCGACGCCTCCGGCGCTGGGTTCGGAGCGGCTCGGTCCGGGCCCCCTGTTCCACCGGGATGCTCCGAACGCGGTGGGTCGAGCGCCGCGTTTCGGACGCCGACCCGGCGCCGCCCTCAGGCGTCGTCTTTGACGTCGTCTCTGACGGGGGGGCGCAGTTCGGCGACGAAGTCTTCGAAATCGTCGGCCGCTTGGAAATTCTTGTAGACGGAGGCGAAGCGGACGTAGGCGACGGTGTCGATGCGGGCGAGCGTGTCCATGACGATCTGGCCGATCTCATCGGAGGGAACGTCGGAGTCGCCCTTGGATTCGAGGCGGCGGACGATGCCTGAGATCATCTGGTCGATTCGCTCAGGCTCGATGGGACGTTTCTGGAGCGCGATGCGGATCGAGCGGGAGAGCTTGTCGCGGTCGAAATCCTCGCGCTTGCCGTTCGTCTTCACCACCACCAGGTCGCGGAGCTGCACGCGTTCGTAGGTGGTGAAGCGGCCGCCGCAGGCCGGGCAGAAGCGTCGCCGCCGGATGGCGACGTGATCCTCCGCCGGGCGGCTGTCCTTCACTTGGGTCTCGGTCGATCCGCAGAACGGGCAGCGCATCTCGGGCCTCCTCGGGTGGGGTTCGCCTTATGTTATGGGGCGGGGCGCCCCTGGGGGAAGCGCGATGGGCCGCGTCCAGATGGTGAGGGACGAATCGGTTGAAGGGCGAGTCTTCGACGCAACGCTCGGGCAGGCGAGCGCGGGCGCTTTCCAAACGCCGATCCGGCGGGCAAGCTGAGTCCAGGGATTTCGCTGACGGAGGGGACCATCGCCATGCCACGCGCCATCGCGCTCGCCGCCGCAGGCCTGCTGATCGCAGGGCCCGCCGCCGCGCTGACGCTCGACGCGCCCAACACCGTGACGGGAGCCGATTTCGGCATCGTCTTCGACGGGCCGCTGGCCACGCCGACGACGGTGAACTCGGTGACGTTCGACGGCGGCTCGGCGCTCGCGCCGCTGTTCGGCTTCGCGGGGCCGCCGGCGCGGGTCTGCGGGTTCTTCGGCGGGGCCGGCTGCCAGGGGCCGGTGGTGATCGACCTGCCGGCGCCGTCGCGCGACCTGTCGGTCACGATCTCCGGCACGCCGGCGCAGGCGCGGGCCTACGATGGGGCCGAGCTGGTGGCGGTCCGCTCGAACATGGTCGACGGGGTGCTGGACTTCGGCGGGGGCTACAACATCGACCGGGTGGAGATCGAGCCGACGGCGACGGGGCCGGGGAACTCGGTGGCGTTCGAGGGGATCACCTTCACGCCGCAGTCGTTGCGCGATCCGCGGACGTTCGTGGATTTTTCGCTGGCGCCTTCGGACACGTTCGGGACGGGGGAGGAGATCCGCGGGGTGCGGTTCGACTGGTTCGGCGGGTTCGCCGCGACGCGGGACGGGGAGCCGCCGGATCTGTGCGCCTTCGCGCCCGGGGCCGGGTGCCTCGGCGCGACCACGGCGACGCTGCCGGCGCCGTCGTCGCAGGTGTCCTACGACGTGACCGGGAACGCGCCGACGCAGCATGAGGCGTTCGATGCGATGGGCGCGCGGCTGGCGATTCTGACCTTGGGGTCGGGCGGCGGCCGGGTCGACTTCGGCGCGATCGGAGGGATCGCCTCGGTCGTGGCGGCGCCGTCGCGGATCGATTTGGGCGCGAACTATTTCATTTCGGAGCTGTCGTTCCAGGCGCCTCCGCCCTCCGGCGAGGTTCCGTTGCCGGGGGCGGCGCCGTTGCTGGCGCTCGGGGCGGCGGCGCTGGCGCGAGCGGCGAAATCCCGCGCGCGTCGGGAGGTCTGAGCGCGTCCGCGACTTGGGGTTTCGTTGAGGTTCAGGACGCGTCGCTCAGCGCCTCGCGGACCAGGAGCCAGGCGCGGCGGTAGTTGAGGGCGCCGCCGAGCAGGAAGAGCAGGGAGCCGATCAGGTACTGCCAGGCGAGGTAGGCGTGCAGGAACGCGCGCTCGTCAGGTTCCGGCACGTCCCACAGGTACGGCACGGAGGCGACGGCGAAGAGGACCGAGCCCACCACGTAGCTGAGGGCGGTGAGGTTCAGCAGGCGCAGCTGCGCCGGGCCGGCGGCGTCGAAGCTTTGCAGGACGTTGATCACGGCGCCGAGCACGAAGAGCAGGCTGCCGAGGATGAAGCACCAGGCGCCGGCGCGTTCGAGCCCGACCCAGGACAGAAAGAGGATCGAGCCGACGAGGAACAGGAGCGTGCCGGCGACGTAGCCGAGGGCGGCCGCAAGCTCCTCCCGCGCCGCGCGGCCGCCGCCGCGGGCGTGGCGGCGGGCCTCGAGCAAGTCGTGGCCGGTGACGACGAGATAGAGGAGGGAGCCGGCGAAGAAGATCCAGGCGCCGAGGTCGGACCAGGCGGAGAAGCGGGGAAAGAAGCAGACGCTGCCGACGACGAACATCGCGCCGCCGAGCTTGTAGGCGACGGCGTTGAACGTCTCCCACCGGAACTGGGCGCGCAGGGCCGGGTCTTCGCGGGTCAGATCCATGATCCGGCGCCGCGGCACGAAGCTGTGAGGCATGGCGGGCGTCCCCGGAGCGTCAGAGGTCCGGGTAGATGGGGAAGCGGCGGCAGAGGGCGGTGGCCTTCGCCTTGACCGCGGCCTCGACGGCGGCGTTGCCGTCCTCGCCGTTGGCGGCGAGGCCGTCGAGGACTTCGGTGATCAGGCGGCCGACCTCGGCGAATTCGGCCTCGGCGAAGCCGCGGGTGGTGGCCGCCGGCGTGCCGAGGCGGATGCCGGAGGTGACCATGGGCTTTTCAGGATCGAAGGGGATGCCGTTCTTGTTGCAGGTGATGTGGGCGCGGCCGAGGGCGGCCTCGGCGGCCTTGCCGGTGACGCCTTTGGGGCGGAGGTCCACCAGAACGAGATGCGTGTCGGTGCCGCCGGTGACGAGGTCGAGCCCTCCGGCGAGCAGGCTGTCGCCGAGGGCGCGGGCGTTGGCGACGACCTGGGCGGCGTAGGCGCGGAATTCGGGGCGCAGGGCCTCGCCGAAGGCCACGGCCTTGGCGGCGATGACGTGCATGAGCGGGCCGCCTTGGATGCCGGGGAAGATGGCGGAGTTGAATTTCCTGGCCAGCGCTTCGTCGTTGGTGAGGATCATGCCGCCGCGGGGGCCGCGCAGGGTCTTGTGGGTGGTGGTGGTGGCGACGTCGACGTGGTCGAGCGGGTTGGGATGCTGGCCGCCGGCGACGAGGCCGGCGAAGTGGGCCATGTCGGCGAGCAGATAGGCGCCGACCTCGTCGGCGATGGCGCGGAACTTCGAAAAATCGATTTGGCGGGGGACGGCGGAGCCGCCGGCGATGATGAGCTTGGGGCGCACCTCGCGCGCCTGCTCGGCCAAGGCGTCGTAGTCGATCAGGCCGTCCTGGCGACGCACGCCGTAATGGTGGGCGTCGAACCATTTGCCGGAGACGTTGGGGGCGGCGCCGTGTGTGAGGTGGCCGCCGGCCGAAAGGTCCATGCCGAGGATGGCGTCGCCGGGCTTGATGAGGGCGAGGAACACGGCCTGGTTGGCTTGGGAGCCGCTGTTCGGCTGGACGTTGGCGTAGCCGCAGTTGAAGAGCTTGCAGGCGCGCTCGATCGCCAGCTTTTCGGCCACGTCCACGTGCTGGCAGCCGCCGTAGTAGCGCCGGCCCGGGTAGCCTTCGGCGTATTTGTTGGTCATCACGCCGCCCTGGGCCTGCATGACCGCGGCGGAGACGATGTTTTCCGAGGCGATGAGCTCGATCTCGTCGCGCTGGCGGGTCAGCTCGTCGGTCATGGCCGCGAAGAGCTCGGCGTCGCGGGAGGCCAGCGCCTCGGTGAAGAAACCTGCGTCCTGGGTGCGAGCGTCCATGGCGGCGTTCCTTTGGCGGATTCGGGAGGGCGTCGGGCCCGTCGAAGGGTGCGATAGCATCCGCGGGAGGGCTTGTCGCGCCCCCGACGGCGTCCTCGGCCGCGGCGTCGGCGCGGTTTGGGGACGCGCCCTTGCGGCGGCGGCGCCCGCGCGCGATCCTGCGCGCGACGGCCCGGCGGCGGGCGCGAGGACGAACGGGTCCCATGGCGTCGGAGTCCCCTCAGTCGACCCCCCTGCGCGACGGGCCCTCGGCGGCGCCGCGCGACGGAGATCTGTGGTCGCCGCGGCTGCATTTCGCCTGCTCTCCGGCCCCCAAGGCGCAGGAGGCGATGGCGCGGCTGACCGAGCGCTACGGTCAGGCGCCGCCGGGGGAGGCGGACGTGGTGGTGGCGCTCGGCGGCGACGGGTTGATGCTGCAGACGCTGCAGTCGGAGCGGATGCGGAGCCTGCCGGTCTACGGCATGCATCGCGGCACCGTCGGCTTTCTGATGAACGACTATGACGAGGAGGGGCTGCCCGAGCGCATCGCCCAGGCGGAGCGGGCGCGGATCAACCCGCTGCGCATGACCGCGACCTGCCGGGACGGAGAGACCGTGACGGCGCGGGCGATCAACGAGGTGTCGTTGCTGCGCGAGCGGCATCAGGCGGCGAAGATCCGCATCCTGGTCGACGGCAAGCCGCGGATGGAGGATTTGGTTTGCGACGGCGTGATGATCGCCACGCCCGCGGGCTCCACCGCCTACAACTATTCCGCCCACGGGCCGATCCTGCCCATCGGGGCGGAGGTGCTGGCCCTGACCCCGGTGTCGGCCTTTCGGCCGCGGCGCTGGCGCGGGGCGCTGCTGCCGGCCTATGCCCGCGTCGCGCTGGAAGTGCTGGACGCGGAGCATCGCCCGGTCTCCGCCACCGCGGACAACCAGGAAGTGCGGCATGTGAGCCGGGTGGAGGTGGCGCTGGACCGCGGCATCTCTCACACGTTGCTGTTCGATCCGGGCCACGGCCTTGAAGAACGGCTGATCCGAGAGCAGTTCACCTGATCCGAAGGCGCGCTTTGGCGAAAGGTCGATCCGCATGGCGTTGAGCGTTGGCGAACAGGTCCGCTGGTGGTCCATCGGTCTGGCGATCTTCATCCTGGTCGTCTGGACGATGTCGGACGTGCTGATGCCGTTCCTCGCCGGGGCGGCGCTGGCCTATTTCCTCGACCCGGTGGCCGATCGGCTGGAGGCGCGGGGCCTGGGCCGCAGCGCCGCCACGGCGGTGGTGACGCTGGTGATGGTGGCGATCTTCGTCGGGGTTCTGCTGCTGGTGATCCCGGCGGTGATCACCGAGGCGCGCGCGCTGATGGAGCAGCTGCCCGCCTATGGCGCGGCGCTGGAGGCCTATGTGGAGCGCCAGCTGCCGGCGGACCTGGACCCCGCCTCGCCCGTGTCCGAGGCGTTGAACGGCCTGAGGGAGCGGTTCAGCGACTGGAGCGTGGACGCGCTGCGGGGCGCCTGGACCTCGGGCGTGGCGATCGTGGATTTCCTGACGCTGCTGGTGATCACGCCGGTGGTGGCCTTCTACCTGCTGCTGGACTGGGACCGCATGGTGGCGATGGTCGACGAGTGGGTGCCGCGCGATCATCTGGGCACGGTGCGCGACATCGCCTCGGGCATCGACGACGTGCTGGCCGGCTTCGTGCGGGGCCAGATGACGGTCTGCGGGATCCTCGGGGTGTTCTACGCTCTGGCGTTGATGATCCTGGGGCTGCAGTTCGGGCTGGCGATCGGGCTCTTCGCGGGACTGATCAGCTTCATTCCCTTCATCGGCTCGATCTTCGGCGGGGCGCTGTCGATCGGCGTGGCGCTGTTCCAGTTCTGGGATCAGCCGATGATGATCGTCGCGGTGGCGGCGGTGTTCTTCATCGGCCAGGCGGTGGAGGGGAACTTCTTGACGCCCAAGCTGGTGGGCGGCTCGGTCGGGCTGCATCCGGTGGCGCTGATGTTCGCCTTGGCGGCCTTCGGGTCCTGGCTGGGGTTCACCGGCCTGCTGATCGCCGTGCCGACGACGGCGGCCATCGGGGTGCTGGGGCGGTTCCTGCTGGAGCAGTACAAGGGCGGCCGGCTTTACACCGGGCTCGTCGGACGTCGGCAGGGGGACCGCGGGTCGGCGTTCTCCGAGGCGGCGGCCGAGGCGTCGGAAACGGCGGAGACGGCGCCGTCGGCGGAGGCGCAGGAGACGGCGCGGCCGCCGGCCTCGGCGGCGGCTTCGGCGGGCCGCGCGTCCCGCTCGTGAGCGGAGGACCCGACCAGCCGCCTCTGCCGCTGCCGCCGCGCCGGGCCGAGCCCGAGGCGGCGGAGGTTCTGCGCGCGCCCTCCAACGCCCTGGCCCTGGCCGAGCTGGAGCGGTGGCGCGCGTGGCCGGGCGGGCGCATGGCGTTGATCGGCCCGGCGGCCAGCGGCAAGTCGGCCATGGCGGCGGCTTGGGCGCGGCGGATCGGGGCGGCGCGCCTGGACGCGGCGGCGCTGGCGCAGGCCGATCCGGCCGCGCTGGCCCGGTCCGGGGCGGTGGTGGAGGATGCCGACCGCGCGTTGACCGCGGAGGGCGAGACGGCGCTGTTTCATCTGCACGAGCGCTGCGCCGCCGCGGCGCGGCCGCTGCTGCTGACGGCGCGGGAGGCGCCGGCGCGGTGGGGCGTCGGGCTGAGCGATCTGGCCACGCGGCTCGCCGCCTGGCCCCTGGCGCGGATCGAGCCGCCCGAGGACGTGCTGCTGGAGGCTTTGGCGGCGCGGCTGCTGGCGGCGCGGGGGCTGAGGGCCGAGCCGGGGCTGGCGGGCTGGCTGGCGCGGCATGTGGATCGGTCCCATGCCGGGCTGCTCTCGGCGGTTGAGGCGCTGGACGGGGCGGTCCTGGCCAAGCGGGGGCGGGCCACGGTGGCGCTGGCGCGACGGTTGCTGGCGGCCTGAGCGGCCTCGGGGGCATGCAATCGTCACGTATCGAGACTATGTTGGGAGAATGCGAGCCGATTTCCTCAACGCCGCCTGCGCGCCCGACCCCGCCCACGCCGCCGCCTTCGACCTGACGAGCCGCGAGCGGTTCTTCAATCGCGAGCTGTCGTGGCTCGCGTTCAACTGGCGGGTGCTTTCGGAGGCGATGAACCCGGCGCATCCGCTGCTGGAGCGGGTGCGGTTCCTGTCGATCTCCGGCGCGAACCTGGACGAGTTCTATTCGGTGCGCGTCGCCGGCCTGCGGGAGCTGGTGAAGGAGGGGGTGGAGACCGTCTCCCATGACGGGCTGGCCCCGGCGCAGCAGCTGGCGCGGATCGACGCGGACGCGCGGGCGCTGATGGCGCGCCAGCAGGAGGTCTGGTCGGATCTGAAAGCCGCGCTGAAAAAGGAGCGGATCGAGGTTCTCACCCGCAAGGACCTGACCAAGGCGGATGCGGAGCGGCTGGAAAAATATTTTCTGGAGCAGGTGTTTCCGGTGGTCACGCCGCTGGCGCTTGACCCCGCGCACCCGTTTCCGTTCATTCCCAACGAGGGCTTCGCCTTGGCGCTGCAGCTGCGGCGGCTGAAGGACGACCATCGGCTGGAGGCTCTGCTGCCGGTGCCGGGGCAGGTGGCGCGGTTCCTGCGCGTGCCGGGAGGGCGCGAGGGGGCGATCCGCTGGCTGCCGCTGGAAGAGCTGCTGATGCTTTTCATCGACCGGATCTTTCCGGGCTATGCGATGATCGGCCATGCGGCCTTCAAAGTGCTGCGCGACAGCGACCTGGAGGTGGAGGAAGAGGCCGAGGATCTTGTGCGGGAGTTCGAGACGGCTCTGAAGCGCCGGCGCCGGGGCGAGGTGATCCGGCTGAAGATCGCGGCGCGGGGGCCTGAGGACCTGAAGGGCGCGATCATCGAGGAGCTGAAAGTTCAGCCCGGGGAGATCGTGGAGGTCGACGGCATCATCGGCGTCACGCAGCTGTCGGAGATCGTCGGCAAGGACCGACCGGAGCTGCTGTTCCCGCCCTATCAGCCGCGCATGCCCGAGCGGGTGAAGGACCATGCGGGCGACATCTTCGCGGCCGTGCGGCAGAAGGACATGCTGCTGCACCACCCCTATGAGAGCTTTTCGATCGTCGTGCGGTTCCTGGAGCAGGCGGCGCGGGACCCGAACGTGGTGGCGATCAAGCAGACGCTCTACCGGACCAGCTCCGACAGCCCGATCGTCAACGCGCTGTGCGAGGCGGCCGAGGACGGCAAGTCGGTGACGGCTCTGGTCGAGCTGAAGGCGCGGTTCGACGAGGCGGCGAACATCCGGCAGTCGCGCAAGCTGGAGCGGGCGGGCGCGCAGGTCGTCTACGGCTTCATCGACTGGAAGACCCACGCGAAGGCCTCGCTCGTGGTGCGGCGCGAAGGGGATCAGCTGGTGACCTACACCCATTGGGGCACGGGCAACTATCATCCGGGCACGGCGAACATCTACACCGACCTGTCGCTGTTCACTTGCGAGCCGGCGATGGGCCGGGACGCGGCGCGGCTGTTCAACTACGTCACGGGATACGCCGAGCCCGAGGGGCTGGAGGCGATCCGGCTGAGCCCCAAGACGCTCAAGCAGACGCTGCTGGACGGGCTGGAGGCGGAGATCGCCCATGCGCGGGCCGGGCGGCCGGCGCGGGTCTGGGCGAAGATGAACTCGCTGATCGAGCCGGTGGTGGTGGACGCGCTTTATGCGGCGAGCCAGGCGGGGGTGAAGATCGACCTGGTGGTGCGGGGCATCTGCGGGCTGCGGCCCGGCGTGCCGGGGCTGAGCGAGAACATCCGCGTCAAGTCGATCATCGGGCGGTTCCTGGAGCATTCGAGGATCGTCTGCTTCGGCGCCGGCCATCCGCTGCCCTCGAAGGAGGCGGAGGTCTGGATCAGCTCCGCCGACTGGATGGGGCGGAACCTCAATCGGCGGGTGGAGACGCTGGTGCCGATCCGCAACGAGACGGTGCACGCGCAGATCCTGGAGCAGGTGATGGCGGGCAACCTGCGGGACGAGGCGCAGGCCTGGGTGCTGCAGGCTGACGGGCATTGGGCGCGCTGCGACCGGGCGGACGGGTTCTCGGCCCATGATTTCTTCATGCGTCATCCGTCGCTGTCGGGCCGGGGGCGGGCCGGGACGCAGGATGCGCCGCGGCTTCTGGCGCAGGAGCCCGAGGCCTCGGCCGCCGCGACGCCGGATCCGTCGGCTCAGGCCGCCGGCGGCTGAGGCGGGGCCCGGCCGCCGCGTCGGGGCCCGGGCGCGCGCCTCTCCTCCGATCCGACGCCTTGACCGCGCCGTCGCGGGGATGTCACGTCGTCGGGCAACGCGCAGGAATGATCCGCAGGCCCGCTCGCCATGACAGCCGCCGCCTCCCGCAGCGCCGCCGCCCGCGAGGCGCCGGTCCGCCGCTCAGATGACGGATCGGAGGCGCCGGGAGACGGCCGCCGCATCGCGGTGATCGACGTGGGCTCGAACTCCGTCCGGCTGGTGGTGTTCGAGGCGCTGAGCCGCTCGCCGGCCTACTTCTTCAACGAAAAGGTTCTGGCCGGGCTCGGGTCCGAGATCGCCGAGACGGGGCGGCTGTCGCCCGACGGGCGGCGCCGGGCGCTGGCGGCGCTGCGCCGGTTCGCCGGTCTGGTCCGGCGCATGCGCATCGACGAGGTGTCGGCCATCGCCACGGCGGCCGTGCGCGAAGCCGAGGACGGCCCGGACTTCGTGCGCGAGGTGGAGGCGGAGACGGGCCTGACGCTGGCCGTCGCCTCGGGCGAGGACGAGGCGCGGCTGGCGGCGCAGGGCGTGCTGATGGGCTGGCCGGACGCGGACGGGTTGGTGGCGGATCTGGGCGGCGCCTCCTTGGAGCTGGTGCGGGTCGAGGCCGGGCGCGTGGGCCGCGGCGCGACGCTGCCGCTGGGCCCGCTGCGGCTGGGGCGGCTGGGCCTGTCGCCGTCGAAGATGGACGCGATGATCGACGGCTCGCTGGAGGAGGCGACGGGCGCGATGGGGCCGCAGGGCGGTCGGCTCTACCTGGTCGGAGGGGCGTGGCGCGCGCTCGCCAAGATCCACATGACCCGGACGGGCTATCCGATCCAGGTGCTGCACGAGTTCGAGCTGCCGGCGGACGAGATGCTGGAGCTCGCCGCGTCGGTCGCCAAGGCCTCGCCCGAGGATCTGGGGCAGGAGGTCGCGTCGTCCCGCGATCGGCTGGCGGTCACGCCGATGGGGGCGCGCATTCTGGCGCGGCTGATCCGGGCGGCGCGTCCGGCGACGGTGGCGGTGTCGGCCTTCGGTCTGCGCGAGGGGGTGCTCTATGAGCATCTGCCGCCGGCGATGCGGGCTCAGGACCCTCTGCTGTCGGCCGCTCGGATGCTGGAGCGGCGCAACGCGCGGTTTTCGGGGTTCGGGGCGGAGCTGCTGGCCTGGCTGCGGCCGCTGACGCCGGAGATCGGCGCCGGGCGGGAGCGGCTGGTGGAGGCCGCCTGCCTGCTGAACGACGTGGCCTGGAACGCGCATCCCGATTATCGCGACCATGCGATCTTCGAGACGGTCTATCGGTCGAACCTGTCGGGCGTGGGCCATGCGGAGCGGGCCTGGCTGGGGGCGAGCCTGCGCTATCGCTACAAGGCCGGGCGGGCCAAGCGGGCGGATCTGCCTGCCCTGTCGCTGTTGAGCGAGGACGAGCTGCGGCGGGCGCGGCTGCTGGGCCGGGCGATCCGCCTGGCGGCGATGATCTCCGGCTCCGCTCCCGGAGCGCTGCCCCATACGCGGCTGGAGCGCGTCGAGGACGGGTGGCGGCTGCTGTTCGAGCCGGAGGTGGCCGACCTGGCCGGCGAGGCGGTCCGCAAGCGCCTCTCGGCCTTGGGCGAGAGCCTGGGCTGCGCGCCGGAGCTGGTGGTGGCGGAGCCCGAGCCGATCTGAGGGGCGGCGCGCCGGGGCGTGCGCTTTCGGTCGCGCCGCTGGACGGTCCGATCTTGGATCGCGCGGGTTTTCCCGGCGGCGCGCCTGGGCTAAGGCCCGCGGCCCGGCAGAGGTTCGAAAAAAGGGTTCGGCCATGGCCGCCGCCGTCATCGAGGACGCGCTCGCCGTCGACTTCGGCACGTCCAACAGCGCCGCGGCGGTGCTGGAGGACGGGGTCGTGCGGCATCTGGGCATCGAGGGCGGGGCTCCGACCTTGCCGACGGCGGTGTTCCTGCCGGAGGGCGGGGGCGACCTGGCGATCGGCCAGGCGGCGGTGGACGCGCTGATCGGGGGCGAGGACGGGCGCTTCATGCGGGCGCTGAAGTCGGTGCTCGGCACGCCGCTGCTGCATGAAAAGCGGTTGATCTCGGGGCGGCGGCGGACGCTTGCGGACCTGGTCGCCGGCTTTCTGAGGATCCTGCGGGAGCGGGCGGAGGCGGAGGCGGGGCGATCTTTCGGCCGGGTGCTGTCAGGGCGGCCGGTGCGGTTTCACTCGGCGGACGCGGAGGCGGATGCGCGGGCGGAGGCGGACCTGCGCGGCTGCTATGCCGTGGCGGGGTTCGAGGAGGTCGCGTTCCTGGCGGAGCCGGAGGCGGCGGCGGTCGCGGCGCAGTCGCTCGGCGCGCCGGCGGGCGGGGGCGACCTGGGGCTGATCGTCGACATCGGGGGCGGCACTTCGGACTTTTCGGTGTTTCGCGCAGGGGCGGGCGCCCGGCCGGAGGTTTTGGCCAGCCATGGCATCCGGCTTGGCGGGACGGACTTCGATCGGCTGCTGTCGCTGGCGGCGGTGATGCCTCTGCTGGGCCTGGGCGGGGAGCTGCGGCGCGAAATGGGGGAGGGGCGCCTGCCGGCGCCGCGCGCGCCCTATGTCGATCTCGCGACCTGGGCGAAGATCCCGTTTCTCTACACGGCGGAGACCCGGCGGATGGTCGCCGGCATGGCGCGGGCGGCGGTGGAGCCCGCGCCGATGCGGCGGTTCGCCGACGTGCTGTCGCGGGAGCTGGGCCATGACCTCGCCTTCGCGGTGGAGCGGGGCAAGATCGAGGCCAATGCCGGCGGCGCCGGGGGCGTGGATCTGGGGCTGCTGGAGCCGGGGCTGGTCGCGCCGCTGACGCCGCGGACGCTGGCCGTGGGTCTGGGGCGGGAGCGCGGGGCGCTGCGGGAAGCGGCGGCGACGACGCTGGAGGCGGCTGGAACCTCGCCGGACGCGGTTGCGCGGGTGATCCTCGTGGGCGGGTCCAGCCTGATGGGCTTCGTGTCGGAGGAGATGGGCGCGCTCTGCCCTCGGGCGGAGATCCTGCGCGCCAAGGCCTTCACCGCGGTGGTGGACGGGCTGGCGCTGGCGACGGCGGACTGAAGCGCCGGAGTGCGGCGGAGTGCGGCGGCTCCGGATGGCGTCCGGGCAAAAAAAAAGGCCCGCGCGTATGGCGGGCCGAGCCTCCCTAGACTTGAGCCGTCTTTGTGTTCTTTCGGCTGAGCAGACTGTGGCAGCCGGCGCCAAAGCCTGCAATGAATTCAGGCTTCAAGCGCGTGATTTCGCGATGCAGCATCGCGTCTGCGAAGGTTCGGGCGTGAATCCCGGGCGTGGCTTCGCGGTTGCAACGCGAAACTATTCGCTCCCCTTCGCAGAGCGGCGGCCGGACCGAGGGCGAATCGGCTCGGCGGCGGCGCGAATCGCTCGCGCCGCCGCATTGCGCCCTGGGGCCTCGCGGTCTACCTGTCGGCGGCCGGCGGGAGGTCCGCCCGCCCCAGCCTTCTGCGACGCGAGAGCCCTCATGCGCCTGAGCCGCTACTTCCTGCCCGTCCTCAAGGAAACGCCGGCGGAGGCTCAGATCGCCTCGCACCGCCTGATGCTGCGCGCCGGAATGATCCGCCAGCAGGCGGCGGGGATCTATTCCTGGCTGCCCATGGGCTACAAGGTGCTGCGGCGGATCGAGCAGGTGGTGCATGAGGAGCAGCAGCGCGCCGGGCACATCCCGGTGCTGATGCCCACGCTGCAGCCGGCGGAGCTGTGGCGGGAGAGCGGGCGCTACGACGCTTTTGGGCAGGAGCTTCTGCGCATCCGCGACCGGCACGACCGCGACATGCTCTACGGGCCGACGAACGAGGAGATGATCACGGACATCTTTCGGACCCATGTGGGGTCGTACAAAGCGCTGCCGATGACGCTCTACCACATCCAATGGAAGTTCCGGGACGAGATCCGGCCGCGCTTCGGCGTGATGCGGGGGCGCGAGTTCCTGATGAAGGACGGCTACAATTTCGACCTGACCAAGGCGGATGCGCTGCATGCCTACAATCGGCACTTGGTGACCTATCTGCGGACCTATGAGCGGTTGGGGTTGAAGGCGATCCCGATGCGGGCGGACAGCGGGCCCATCGGCGGGGACGACACGCACGAGTTCCTGGTGCTGGCGGAGACCGGCGAGTCCGAGGTTTTCTACGATGCCGCGATCGAGGACCTGCATCTGGGGGACCGGGACGTCGATTGGGAGGACCGGGCGCAGCTGGAGGGGATCAAGGCGGAGTGGACGGCGCCTTACGCCCGCACCGACGAGACCCATGACGCGGCGCTGTTCGAGGCGATCCCCGAGGCGCGGCGGAGGTCGGCCCGCGGGATCGAGGTGGGGCAGATCTTCTACTTCGGGACCAAGTATTCGGAGGCGATGGGCGCGGTGGTCGACGACGAGGCCGGGGCGCGGGCGCCGGTGCATATGGGCTCTCACGGGATCGGGGTGTCTCGGCTGGTCGGCGCGATCATCGAGGCGCACCACGACGAGGCCGGCATCCGCTGGCCCGAGGGCGCGACGCCTTTCGGCGCGGGCGTCGTGAACCTGCGCCAGGGCGATGCGGCCTGCGACGGGGCCTGCGAGGATCTTTATGGGAAGTTGAGCGTCGCCGGCGTGGACCCGCTCTACGATGATCGGGAGGAGCGGGCGGGGGCCAAGTTCGCCACCATGGACCTGATCGGGCTGCCCTGGCGGGTGACGGTGGGGCCGCGGGGGCTCGGGAATGGGGTGGTGGAGCTGACCTGCCGCGCCACGGGCGAGAGCCAGGAGCTGGACCCCGAGGCCGCGGTGGCGCGGCTGGCCGAGATCTACGCGGACCGGTGAGGTCGGCTTTGCGTTCCGAGAGTCCGGCCTCGGGGGGGATCGACCCCCCCTCGGCCGGGGCCGGCGCGCCGGCCGGCGCCTGGTCGTGACCGTCGCGTCGCAGCCCGGGAGGGCGGGACGCGCTCGGCCCTTCGCCGCCCATGAATGGGGCATCGCCTGGGCCTGGATGCGGGCGCGGCGGCGCGAGGGCGGGGTCTCGGTCATCGTCTGGTACGCGCTGGTGGGGATCGCGCTGGCGGTCGGGACGTTGATCGCGGTGATGGCGGTGATGGTGGGGTTCCGCGAGGAATTCACCTCGCGGATCCTGGGGGCGGAGGGTCACGTGAAGATCTATCCGCTGGCGCGGTACGAGAACGGGCAGGAGATCCGGGAGATCGCGGAGTTCGACGCGCTCGCCGCGCGGCTGGCGGAGGTGCCGGGGGTGATCCGCACGGCGCCGCTGGTGGAGGCGCAGTTGCTCGCCTCCCGCGCGGAGCGGAACGCGGGCGTGGTGCTGCGGGGGATGCGGCTGGAGGACCTGCGCCAGGTGCCTTGGGTGGCGCGGCCGGAAGCGAGCTTCGGGGATCTGGACGATGTGCCTCGGGGCATCGCCTTGGGCGACGGCGTGGCGCGGGAGCTCGGCGCGAGGGTCGGGGACCGGGTGTCGCTGATCCTGCCGGGAGGGCTGACGACGCCCTTCGGGACGGCGCCGAAAGTCGCCGGCTTCGAAGTGGTCTATGTCTTTCGCATCGGGCGGGCGGATGTGGACCGGACGCGGGCCTATCTGACCTTCGATGCGGCGCGGGAGTTCCTGAACCGGGGCGAGGCGGCGGATCAGGTGGAGGCTCAGGTGGCCTCCCCCGACGCGCTGGGGCGCGCCTCGGACCGGTCGGAGCTGGACCGCAGGATCGCTCAGGTCGCCGGCGGGGGGACGGTGATCTGGACTTGGAAGGACGCGAACGGGGCGTTTCTGGCGGCGCTCGACACGGAACGGGCGACGATGTTCATGATCCTGTCGCTGGTGGTGATGATCGCGGCGCTGAACATCATCTCGGGCCTGGTGATGCTGGTGAAGAACAAGGGGCGGGACATCGGCATCCTGCGCACGGTGGGCTTCACGGAAGGGGCCGTTCTGCGCATCTTCTTTTTGTGCGGGGCGGGGATCGGGGCCGTGGGGACGCTGATCGGAACGATCCTCGGGGTCCTGTTCGTGGTGAACATCGATCCGATCTTCGAGGCGGTGAACTTCTTGGCCGGGGGCGGGATCTGGGACCCCGAGGTGCGTCTTCTGACGCGGTTTCCGGCCATCCTGCGTTGGCAGGACGTGGCGTCGGCGGCGGGGCTGGCCTTGGGGCTGAGCTTCGCGGTGACGTGGTTTCCGGCGCGGCGCGCGGCGAGGCTCGATCCGGTCGAGGCGCTGCGCCATGAGTGAGTTTTCTCGAGGCGCGGCGGGCGGCTTGAGGGGCCGGCGCGGGTGAGCGCGGCGGCGCTGGAGCTGAGGGACGTCGAGCGGGTCTACAATCCCGGGCGGCCGTCGGAGGTGCGGGTGCTGCGGGGGGCCTCCTTGCGGCTGGAGGCGGGCGAGGTCGCGGCGCTGACGGCGCCGTCGGGGGCCGGGAAATCGACGCTGCTGCACGTGGCGGGGCTGCTCGATCGGCCCGATGGGGGGGAAGTGGCGCTGGCCGGAACCTCGGCCGCCGGGCTGTCGGATGCGCGGCGCACGGCGCTGCGGCGGCGGACGGTGGGGTTCGTCTACCAGTTCCACCACCTGCTGCAGGAGTTTTCGGCCGAGGACAACGTCGCGCTGCCGATGCTGGCGGAGGGCGTCGGGCGGGCCGAGGCGCTGGAGCGGGCGCGACGGCTGCTGGGCTCGGTCGGGCTTGAGGACCGGGCGACGCACCGCCCCTCGGAGCTGTCGGGCGGGCAGCAGCAGCGGGTGGCGCTTTGCCGAGGGCTGGCGAACCGGCCGGCGGTGCTGCTGGCGGACGAGCCGACCGGGAACCTTGACCCGGCGGCCTCGGCGCGGATTTTCGACATGCTGATCGGGTTGGCGCGGGAGGAGGGGCTGGCGGCCCTGGTCGCCACCCATGATCTGGAGCTGGCGAGGCGCCTCGACCGCATTTTGAGGATCGAGGACGGCTGCGTCGTCGATGTTTGACGATGCCAGCCGAGGCCGCGGCCGGGGACGGCGCGGAGGCGGCGTCACGGACGGAGCGGCGCGGATAGGCGGGAGATGGCGGCTTCGCTGAGGCGCCACGACCCTCGCGAGCGTCGGCGGAGTCTCCTGGTCGACCGCGACGGAACGGGTCAGCCGCCGTCGGCGGTGCTTTCGGCGACGGCTTTGGCCGCTTCGGCGTCCTGGCCGTTGGACGCGTCCTGCGCGCCTTCGTCGGAGCGGTCCTTGCGCGGCCCGCGCCGGCGGCGGGAGCGGGACTTGCCGCCGGCCTCGCCGTTGGGGTTCGGGCTGGGAGCCTCGGGCGTGGCGACGAGCGAGGGGCCGCCATCGGACGTGTCGATGGTCTCGAGCCCGCCCCCGCCGGCCTCGCCGCCCCCCGGCTGAGAGGATTGCGGTTGCGGCTGGGCGGTTTGCGGCGGGCCGCCATGGGGCTGGGCGTCGCCGCGAGGTCCAGCGCTCTGCTCATGCTGGCGCGGCTGGTCGTTGTGGCGGGGCTGATCGTTGTGGCGAGAGTGGTCGTGCTGGCGCTGCTGATGGGCGGCCATCTCGGCCTGCGCCTGGCTCAGCAGGCGGGCGTAGTGCTCGGCATGCTGGAGGAAGTTCTCGGCCATGACCCGGTCGCCCGAGGTCTGCGCGTCCCGCGCCAGCTGCTCATACTTGTCGATGATCTGCTGCGGGGTGCCGCGGACCTTGCCTTCGGGCCCCGCGCTTTCGAAGACGCGGTTCTGGACGTTGCCCAGGCTCTTGCTGCGGTTCTTGTTGCCGCGGTTGCGGTTGGATTTCTGCGACGATCTCATCTGTCTCCGCCTTGGTCGTCCCGACCTTGCCGTCGGGTCCCGCCGCGCCGCGCCTCGTTTCGGGTCCGCGGCCCTGGCGTCGCGGCCTTTCGGGACGGTCCCGCGGCCTCGCGCGCACATCGATCAAACGATGCTGTTGGCTGCTTCGCATCGACCCTTGCGCGTGCGGGTAACGGCCCGCCCCCTACGGCGATCTTTGGAAGCGCGAGTAGCGTACACGCAACCGAAGGCGGGGCGCAACCCGCAGATGCGCCGCGTGCTCAGGCGTTTCGCGCGATTTCGAGGCATCGCGGTCGATCGTCGAGGTCGCGGTGCAGGAGAAGGGCGGCGAAGCCGGCGTCGTCGAAGATGCGCGCCACGGCGTCCGCCTGACCGGCGCCGAACTCGATCAGGGCTCCGCCGCCGTCGGCGAGGGCGGCGTCGAGGCCCTTGGCGATGGCGCGGTAGGCGGCAAGGCCGTCGCCGCCGGGGGCGAGAGCGCCCGTCGGCTCCCACAGCCGGACCTCCGGCGCGAGGGCGTCGAACTCGGCGTCGGGGATGTAGGGCGGGTTGGAGACGACGAGGTCGAAGCGGCCGCGAACCTGCTGGAACCAATCGCCTTCGAGCCAGGAGGCGCGGCCGGCGACGCCGAGGGCCTGGGCGTTGCGGCGCGCCACGTCGAGCGCGTCCGCGCTGCGGTCCACGCCGAGGCCGGTTGCGAAGGGCCGTTCCGCCAGCAATGTCAGGAGGATGCAGCCGGATCCTACGCCCAGATCGAGGATGCGCGCCTCCGCATCCGTCCGGGCCAGAGGGCCTTCGAGGGCGGCGGCGATCAGCGTCTCGGTCTCCGGCCGCGGGTCGAGCACGTCGGGGGTGACGATGAAGTCGCGGCCCCAGAAGGCGCGGCGGCCGGTCACCTGGCTGAGCGGGCGGCGGGCGGCGCGGGCCGCGAGCCCGGCGGCGAAAGCCGCGGCGTCGAGCCCCGAGGCCCAGCGCAGCAGCAGCCGGGCGTCGCGGGCCGGGTCGTCCACCCCGGCGGCTCCCAGCGTGCGGGCGCCTTCGGCGATCAGCTCCTCTCGGGTCGTGGGCTGGGTCATGGGGCGGTTCATCCGTCCATCTCCGCCAGCTGAGCCGCCTGCTCCGCCTCCGCCAGGGCGTCCACGATGTCGTCCAGGTCGCCCTCCATCACCTCGCCGAGCTTGTAGAGGGTGAGGTTGATGCGGTGGTCGGTGACCCTTCCTTGCGGGAAGTTGTAGGTGCGGATCCTTTCCGATCGGTCGCCGGAGCCGACCTGGCCCTTGCGGTCGGCGGCGCGGGCGGCGTC
>JBCCPD010000002.1:0-46706 GCA_039025075.1 Pseudomonadota bacterium
CCGTGCGCCGCGGCAAGGCGAATTTCTCGCGCACTTCGCGCATCTCGTCCGAGATGATGGTCAGGATCCGCTCGCGCGAGCGCAGGATGTCGAGATAGTCGACGATTTCGCCGGCGAGCTTCTCCAGCTCCTCCGTCACCTCGCGGACGCCCAGAGCCGTCAGGCGCTGCAGCCGAAGGTCGAGGATGGCGCGCGCCTGCGCCTCCGACAGCCGGTAGGCGCCGTCTTCTGCCACCTTGTAGATCGGATCGTCGATCAGCTGGATGTAGGGCGCGATGTCCTGGGCCGGCCAATCGCGGTCCATCAGCCGCTCCCGCGCCGTCGCGGGGTCGGGGGAGGAGCGGATCGTCGCCACCACCTCGTCCACGTTGGAGACGGCGACCGCAAGGCCGCACAAGACATGCGCCCGCTCCCGCGCCTTGTTCAGCTCATAGGCCGTGCGGCGGGCGACCACCTCCTCGCGGAAGGCGATGAAGGCGCTGAGGATCTGCTTGAGGTCGAGCTGCTCCGGCCGGCCGCCGTTGAGCGCCAGCATGTTGCAGCCGAAGGAGGTCTGCAGCGGCGTGGCGCGGTAGAGCTGGTTGAGCACCACCTCCGCCGTCGCGTCGCGCTTGAGCTCGATGACCACGCGCACGCCGAGCCGGTCGGACTCGTCCTGCACATGGGCGATGCCCTCGACCCTCTTCTCGCGGGCCAGCTCGGCGATCCGCTCGATCAGCGTCGCCTTGTTCACCTGGTAGGGGATTTCGTCGACGACGATGGCGTAGCGGTCCTTGCGGATCTCCTCGACGCGCGTCTTGGCGCGCATGATCACGCTGCCGCGCCCGGTCGTGTAGGCCTTGCGCGCCCCCCCGCGCCCCAGGATCAGCGCGCCTGTGGGGAAGTCCGGGCCCGGCACGATCTCCATCAGATCCGCGATCTCGAGCTCGGGATTGTCGATCAGCGCCAGCGTCGCGTCGATCACCTCGCCGAGGTTGTGGGGCGGAATGTTCGTCGCCATGCCGACGGCGATGCCGCCGGCGCCGTTGACCAGCAGGTTGGGGAAGCGCGCCGGCAGGACCGAGGGTTCCTGATCCTGCCCGTCGTAGTTGGGGACGAAGTCGACCGTGTCCTTGTCGATGTCCGACAGCAGGAACTCCGACGGAGGCGCCATGCGCACCTCCGTATACCGCATCGCCGCCGCCGCATCGCCGTCCATGGAGCCGAAATTGCCCTGGCCGTCGAGCAGCGGCAGGCTCATGGAGAAATCCTGCGCCATGCGCACCAAGGCGTCGTAGATCGCGCTGTCGCCATGCGGATGGTACTTCGCCATCACGTCGCCGACCGGGCGCGCGGCCTTGCGGTAGCCCTTGTCGTGCGTATTCCCGGTGTCGTGCATGGCGAAGAGGATGCGCCGATGCACCGGCTTCAGCCCGTCGCGCAGGTCGGGCAGGGCGCGGCTGACGATCACGCTCATGGCGTAATCGAGATAGCTGCGCCGCATCTCCTCCTCGACGGTGATCGCGGGGTGCTGCTCGGTCCCGTCCGTCGCGTCTTCGCTCACGCTTCGCCTCTTTGTTTGGTGGGGCCGGTGGCCGCGTCTGCAGTATCGAACAAGCGGCCGGCGGCGCCAATAGCCGCACCTTCTTCGGACGCGTTTTCCGCGGCGATTTCCGGCGGTTTCAGCGGGTTTCGCGCGGGCCGCCCGGCGCGGCTCAGAGCGTCTTGAGATCCGCCTGCGGATCGGCCAGCGCGTCCGGGTCGGGGGACCGCCCCGCTTCCAGCCAACGCTTGCCCGTCATGTAGGCCCGAGGGTCGTTCATGGCGTCCACCGCGATCAGCTCGCGGTCCCGATAGTACCAGTGGGAAACCGAGCCCTCGCGCGACCCAGGCCGCCGCACCACCCGGTCCCAATCGACGCCGAGGCCGGCGATCTGCAGCTTCACGTCGTATTGGTCGGACCAGAACCACGGCACGGGGTCGTAGTCCTCGCCGCGGCCCAGCATCTCCATCGCCGCGGCCTCCGCCTGGTCGATGGCGTTCTGCACGCTTTCGAGGCGGATTTCCCGGCCGCGCCAAGGCAGGACCACGCAATCGCCGGCGGCGAAGACGTCGGGGGCGGAGGTCCGCGCCCGCGCGTCCACGCGGATCGCGCCGCGCTCGGTCTCGATGCCGGCCGCTTCGGCGAGCTCCCCGTTGGGGATGACGCCGATGCCCACGACGGCGAAATCCGCCTCGATGCGCCGTCCATCCTCCAGAACCGCGGCGGCGAGCCAGCCGTCCTCGCCGGCCTCCAGCCGCTGCAGCGCCGCGCCCTCGATCACCGTCACGCCCTTGCCGCGGTGCAGATCGGCGAACCAGGTCGCCGTCTCCCCGCTCGCCACGCGGCCCAGGATCCGCGGCGCGGCCTCCACCAGCACCGCCTCGGCCCCGCGGGAGGCCAGAACCGCCGCCGCCTCCAGCCCGATATAGCCGCCGCCGATCACCAGGGCCTTGGCCCCCTCGCGCAGCTCGCCGCCCAGCGCGTCGGCGTCGGCGAGGTCGCGCATCGCGTAGACGCCGGGCAGGGCGCCGCCCATCGCGTCGGGCAGCCAGCGAGGCCGCGCGCCCGTGCAGAAGGCCAGCGCGTCGAAGGGAACCGTCTCGCCGCCCGCCAGCCGCACCTCCCGCGCATCGAGGTCCACCGCCTCCGCCCGAACGCCGGTGCGCAGCGCGATGCCGTTGTCGGCATACCAAGCCTCCGGCTTGAGCAGCAGCCGCTCCTTCGGCATCTCCCCAAGCAGGTACTTTTTCGACAGGGGCGGGCGCTGATAGGGCGGCGAGGCCTCCTCCCCGATCAGCGTGACGGGGCCGTCATGGCCCTCGGCGCGCAGCTTGATGGCAAGGGCCGCGCCGGCCTGGCCGGCCCCCAGGATCGCCACGCGCACAGCGTCGGCCTCAGAACGGAATTTCGTCGTCGAGATCGTTGCGGCCGCCGCCGCCCCCGAAGTCCCCGCCGCCGCCGGAGCGTCCGCCGCCCCCGCCGCCATAGCCGCCGCCTCCGCCGAAGTCACCGCCCCCGCCGCCGCCGCCATAGCCTCCGCCGCCGCCGAAGTCGCCGCCGCCGCCCTCGCCGGCGCGGTCTAGGAAGGTCATCTCGCCCTTGTAGGGCCTAAGCACCACCTCGGTGGAATAGCGGTCCTGACCGCTCTGGTCCTGCCACTTGCGGGTTTCAAGCTGCCCTTCGACGTAGACCTTCGAGCCCTTCTTCAGATAGCGCTGAGCCAGATCCGCCAGCGGTTCGGAAAAGATGGCGACGGAGTGCCACTCCGTCTTCTCCCGCCGCTCGCCGGTGTTGCGGTCCTTCCAGGTCTCCGACGTTGCGATCCGCAGGTTGCAGACCTTGCCGCCGTTCTGGAAGTTCCGCACCTCCGGGTCCCGGCCAAGGTTGCCGACGATGATGACCTTGTTGACGCTGCCCGCCATGCCGCTCTCCCTGCCGCGCGGCGGCCCGATGCGCCGCCTGACCCGCCCTCGATTTGACTCGAATCCGTTGCGACAGGGTTAACGCCCCGGCGGTGCGGAGGCCATGGCGCCCCGGGTTTGATCCATCGCAACGCGTTCTTCATGAAACCGTCGCATTGCCGGTCCGAGCCGAATGAGTCGAGGGAGCCGAACCGATGGAAGACGCCGCTCAGATCGCCGCCTCGACCGAGGCTTGGGACCCGTCCGACAGCGCCGCCGCCATCCGCCGCGCCTTCGAGAACGGGGATTATCCCTATGAGACCCGCCTCTCGCGCCGCTCCTACGAGCGGCAGAAGGCGCACCTGCAGGCCGAGCTGCTGAAGGTGCAGGGCTGGGCCAAGGACACCGGACGAAAGTTCGTCATCCTCTTCGAAGGCCGCGACGCCGCCGGAAAGGGCGGCACGATCAAGCGGTTCATGGAGCATCTGAATCCTCGCGCCGCCCGCGTCGTCGCGCTGGAAAAACCGACCGACCAGGAACGCGGCCAATGGTTCTTCCAACGCTACGTGCAGCACCTGCCCACCGCGGGCGAAATGGTCCTCTTCGATCGCTCCTGGTACAACCGCGCGGGCGTCGAGCGGGTGATGGGCTTCTGCACCCCCGAGGAATATCTCGAATTCATGCGCCAGACGCCGGAGCTGGAGCGCATGCTCGTCCGCTCCGGCATCCAGCTCTACAAATACTGGTTCTCCGTGTCCCAGGACGAGCAGAAGCGCCGCTTCAAGCTGCGCGAGACCGATCCGTTGAAGCAATGGAAGCTCAGCCCCATCGACAAGGCCTCGCTCGGCAAATGGGACGACTACACCGAGGCCAAGGAGGCGATGTTCTTCTACACCGACACCGCCGACGCGCCCTGGACCATCATCAAATCCAACGACAAGAAGCGCGCTCGCCTCGCCTGCATCCGCCACTTCCTCGCCTCGCTCGACTACCCCGGCAAGGACAAGCGGATCGCGCGCGGCCCCGACCCCAAGCTGGTCAAGCACGGCGGCCAGGAGATCCGAGCGTCCGAACATATCCTCGGAAAGTCCCTCCACCCCGATCAGCGCCGCGCCTGAGCCCGCTTCCGCCCGCCGCCGCGGCGGGCTAGCCTCATGTCCGGCGCGCGTCGCGCCCGGAGGGGGCGGATGATCCGATACGTCTGGTTCGCGGCGGCGTCCTGCGCGCCGGTCGCGTTCTTCATGCTCATCGCCCGGCCCGTGCTGAACGCGTTCATCGTGACCTGTCCGCCGCCCGAAGACGCGGCGGAGGGCGCGGTCCCCAGCCTGCGCTGGTGCCTCGGCGGCGGCTTCGACGCCGGGCTCGCCGCCGGCGACGCGGCCGTCTACGCCGCCGACATCTCGGGCCGCTACGACTACGGCATCGGCGTCTCCGCGATGGCGCTGGCCACGCTCGCCGCGGCCCTCGCCGCGACGGCCTGCATCGTCCGGCTCGAACGCCCCCCTTTGGCCGCGGCGGTCCTGGCCCTCGCCGTGTGCGCCGGGGCCTGGACGTTCTGGGCCGATCTCGCCGCCGCCAACGCCGTCCAGGGCTTTCTGGTCGAGGAGACGCTCCGCGCCGCCGCCGACCTGAACCGCCACGCCGCCGGCGATGCCGACCGGCTCATCGCCATCACCAATCGCCTGGAGTCCTTCGGCTATCTCGGACTCTCCGTCTTCCTCGCCGGCCTGGGCGTCATCGCCGCGCCGCCGGAGCGCCGCTCCGCCGACGCGCTGCGGGAGCGTCGACGCTGGCTCGGCCTGCTGCTCGCGCTCGGCGCCTTCCAGTTCATCTGCTTCGTCTTCGCCACCCGGTCCTACCTGCTGATCGCCGCGCCCTACCTCTCCGAAGACTGGCGCGCCCCGGCCGAGGTCATGGCCGACGCGCTCGGCCGCTACTGGGGCTTCCTGGGGTCCGCCATGCTGGCCATCCCCGGCGCCCTCGCCTTCGCCAGCTTCGCGGCGGAGAGCCGGGCCCTCGCCGCGCGGGAGGCGCCCCAGGGCGACCCCCAGGCGCGCCGCGACTGGCTCGCCGCCCAGGGCCTGGACCTGCCCGTGACCCAGCTGATCAAGCAGGCGGCGGTGGTGCTCACGCCCTTCCTCTCCGGCCCGCTGCTCTCCTTGGCCAACCTCGATTGGCCGGCTCTGCTCGGCGGCTGAACCGGCCGCCGAACCGGCGGCGGACGTCAGCAGCCCGCGGGCGGAACGCCCGCGGCGTCTTGTCCGGATGTTCGCGTTTCGTTTACATCCCTTGACGCTCGCCTTCCCGCGCCGGTCGCTTATCTTCTACCGGAGCCAGAGGCCGGGCCGACGCAAACGGGGCGGGACGCAGCATGACCGAGCTCAAGACCATCTCGATCCGCGGCGCGCGGGAGCACAATCTCAAGGGCGTCGACGTCGACATCCCCCGCGACCAGCTGGTGGTCATCACCGGGCTTTCGGGCTCCGGCAAGTCGTCCCTGGCCTTCGACACCATCTACGCGGAAGGCCAGCGCCGCTACGTCGAATCGCTCTCCGCCTACGCCCGTCAGTTCCTCGACATGATGCAGAAGCCGGACGTGGACCACATCACCGGCCTCTCCCCCGCCATCAGCATCGAGCAGAAGACCACGTCGAAGAACCCCCGCTCCACCGTCGGCACGGTGACGGAGATCTACGACTACCTGCGCCTCCTGTTCGCCCGCGCCGGCACGCCCTATTCGCCCGCCACGGGCCTCCCGATCGAAGCGCAGCAGGTCTCGGAGATGGTCGACCGGGTCATGGCGCTCGAGGACGGGACCCGCGCCTACCTCCTCGCCCCGATCATCCGCGACCGCAAAGGCGAGTACCGCAAGGAGTTCGCCGAGCTGCGCAAGCAGGGGTTTCAAAGGGTCAAGGTCGACGGCGAATTCCACGAGTTGGACGCGCCCCCGACCCTGGACAAAAAGTTTCGACACGACATCGACGTCGTGGTCGACCGCATCGTGGTCAAGGAAGGTCTCGAACAACGCCTCGCCGACAGCATGCGCACCGCCCTCGACCTCGCCGACGGCATCGCGATCCTCGAAACCGCCCCGAAGGAGGGCGACCCGGAGCGCATCACCTTCAGCGAAAACTTCGCCTGTCCCGTCTCCGGCTTCACCATCCCGGAGATCGAGCCTCGCCTCTTCTCCTTCAACGCACCTTTCGGCGCCTGCCCCGCCTGCGACGGCCTCGGGGTGGAGCTCTTTTTCGACGAACGCCTGATCGTCCCAGACGAGGCTGAAAGCCTCTGGGGCGGGGCCATCGCGCCCTGGGCCAAGACCAAGTCGCCCTACTTCAAGCAGACCCTCGAAGCGCTCGCCAAGCACTACGAATTCGACATGCATGCCCCCTGGAAGACCCTTCCGGCCCATGTCCGCCAGGTCATGCTGCACGGCTCCGGCGAGGATGAGATCCTGTTCCGCTACGACGAGGGCGGCCGCGTCTATCAGATCGCCCGGCCTTTCGAGGGCGTGGTCCCGAACATGGAGCGGAGGTTCCGCGAAACCGACTCCAATTGGGTGCGCGAGGAGTTCGAACGTTACCAGAACAACCGCCCCTGCGGCGCCTGCGGCGGCTACCGCTTGAAGCCCGAAGCGCTCGCCGTGAAGATCGCCGGAGACCATATCGGCCAGGTCACGGAAAAGAGCATCCGCGAGGCGCTCGACTGGATCAACGCCGCCCCGGACCATCTCTCGCCCCAGAAGCAAGAGATCGCCCGCGCCATCGTCAAGGAAATCCGCGAACGGCTGGGCTTTCTGGCCAATGTCGGGCTCGAATACCTGACCCTGTCGCGCAATTCCGGCACGCTTTCGGGCGGCGAAAGCCAGCGGATTCGCCTCGCCTCGCAGATCGGATCGGGGCTGACGGGCGTGCTTTACGTCCTCGACGAGCCCTCCATCGGCCTGCATCAGCGCGACAACGGCCGGCTTTTGACCACGTTGAAGAACCTTCGGGACCAGGGAAACACCGTGATCGTCGTCGAACATGACGAAGAAGCGGTGCGCGAAGCCGATCATGTGATCGATATCGGGCCCGGCGCCGGCGTCCACGGGGGCGAAATCATCGCCTTCGGGACCCCTCAGGACATCGCCGCGCACCCAAAATCGGTCACCGGAATGTACCTCACGGGCGTCCGCGAGGTGTCGATTCCGGCCGAAAGACGTCCTGGAAACGGCAAATCCGTCGTGGTCGAGGGCGCTTCTGGGAACAATTTGAAGGACGTCACGGCCGAGATTCCGCTCGGAACCCTCACCTGCGTGACCGGCGTTTCCGGCGGCGGCAAGTCCACTTTGACCATCGAAACGCTCTACAAGACCGCCGCCATGCGCCTGAACGGGGCCCGCGAGACGCCCGCGCCATGCAGAACGATCAAGGGTTTGGAGCATCTCGACAAGGTCATCGACATCGATCAGTCGCCCATCGGCCGCACGCCGCGCTCCAATCCGGCCACCTATACCGGCGCTTTCACCCATATCCGCGACTGGTTCGCCGGACTGCCGGAGGCGAAGACCCGCGGCTACAAGCCCGGGCGCTTCTCCTTCAACGTCAAAGGCGGTCGCTGCGAGGCCTGCCAGGGCGACGGCGTCATCAAGATCGAGATGCACTTTCTCCCCGACGTCTACGTGACCTGCGAGGCCTGCGGGGGCAAACGCTACAACCGCGAGACTCTGGAGATTCTGTTCAAAGGCAAGAGCATAGCCGACGTTCTGGACATGACGGTCGAAGACGCTCAGGAGTTCTTCAAGGCCGTCCCGTCCATCCGTGAGAAGATGGACACGCTGATGCGCGTGGGCCTCGGCTACGTCAAGGTCGGCCAGCAGGCGACGACCCTCTCGGGCGGCGAGGCGCAGCGGGTCAAGCTCGCCAAGGAGCTTTCGAAGCGCGCCACCGGCCGCACCCTCTACATACTGGACGAGCCGACCACCGGCCTGCACTTCGAAGACGTGCGCAAGTTGCTGGAAGTGCTCCATGAATTGGTGGAGCAGGGCAACACCGTCGTGGTCATCGAGCACAATCTCGACGTGGTGAAGACCGCCGATTGGATCATCGACGTCGGGCCCGAAGGCGGCGACGGCGGCGGCGAAATCGTCGTGTGCGGCACGCCCGAGACGGTGGCGACCGAGCCTCGCTCCCACACCGGCCGCTACCTCCGCGAGATCCTCGCCTCGAAGGGCCGCATCGCCGCTGAGTAGTGGTTTTTCAGAGGGTTGAACGGCTCCGCCGCGGTTGGATTTCCGCTCCGAAGCCGCCGCGGTTAGCGCCGAACCTCAAGCGCGGTTCCCGCCATGGCGTCGACCTGCGCCAGATGGCGCGACCGCTGGGGACGGGGCTCGCGCGTCCCAAGGCGGCTTTCCTCGGAGGCCCGATCAAACCATTAAAGGCAGCGATCGACCAAATCCGGCGGCGAAATGGTCACTGAGCGGTAGGCTGCGTCCCGCTCGGCGTCGAGGTTCGAAGCCGGTTTCGCCCCAGAAAAAGTGCGGATCCGGCACCATTTAGGATGATTCAAGGTCGCCCGAAACAGCGCGCCCCGCCTCGGTCGGCTGGGTCGACGCCCCTTGACCCTTCGAGCCCCATGCCGTCCTCTGCGCGCCGCGACGAAGCGCGTCCCGCAGAGGGCGCGAAAGGGCCGCCGACGGGAGGGGAAATGACGCGCGAGGCGATGCGGACCGGGCTCTACCCGGGCACGTTCGATCCGGTGACGCTGGGTCATCTCGACATCATCCGACGCGCCGTGAAGCTGGTCGACCGGCTGGTGATCGGCGTCGCGGTGAACCGGGACAAGGGCCCGCTTTTCACGTTGGAGGAGCGCACCGCCATGCTGGAGGCGCAATGCGCGCCGATCGCCGCGGAAGCCGGCGTCGAGATCGTCGCCAAGCCTTTCGAAAACCTGCTGATTCACTTCGCCGAGGAGTGCGGCGCCGGCGTCATGTTCCGCGGTCTGCGCGCGGTTTCCGACTTCGAATACGAGTTCCAGATGGTCGGCATGAACCGTGCCATGAACGACGAGGTGGAGACGGTCTTTCTGATGGCGGACGCCCACCACCAAGCCATCGCTTCGAAGCTGGTGAAGGAGATCGCGCGGCTGGGCGGCGACATCGGAGGCTTCGTGCCGTCCGAGGTGGAAACGGCTTTGCAGGCCCGCCTGCGCGGCTGAGGCGCGCTCACCCGGCGGCGCGGTCCGGCGGAGGCAGGACCATGCGCTCGTCATCGGCGTCCTTGCCCCAGGCCAGAACCTCTCTCAACTGCCAGTCGGAGAGGGGGGCGCCGTAGCGGTAGCCTTGGAGAATGTCGCATCCAAGCTCGGTCAGGGCCTCGGCCTCGGCTTCGGTCTCGATGCCTTCGGCGGTGACCGACATGCCCAGCCGGTGACCGAGCGCGACGATCGCGGCGATGACGTCGCGCGCGCGTCCCGGATCGACGGACATGGCCTGCACGAACGATCGGTCGAGCTTCAGGCGATCGAAGCCGAAGCGCCAGAGATAGGCCAGCGACGAGTAGCCCGTGCCGAAATCGTCCATGGCGATGGAGACGCCCAGTTTTTTGAGCGCCGCGAGCTGCCGTTCCACGTGGTCGGGATTGGCGATCAACAGCGATTCGGTCACTTCCAGCTCGAAGCGCGCGGGGGGCAGGCCGGCCTCCGCCAGGACCTGCTCGACCGTTTCGGCGAGCCGTTCGTCGTCGAATTGACGCACGGAGAGATTGACCGAGACATGGAGCGGAGCCGGCCAATGAACCGCGGCGGCGGCGGCCGTGCGGATCGCCCAGTCGCCAAGCTCGACGATCACGCCGATTTCCTCGGCCACCGGGATGAACTCGGCCGGCGAGATCGGCGCGCCCTCGGCGTCGTTGAGGCGCATCAGCGCTTCGAAGCCTACGGTGGCGCCTGAGCGGCGATCGACAAGAGGTTGATAGGAAAGGGAGAAACGCTTCTCTTTCATGCCGTCGCGGATCGCAAGCTCCACATGGCGGCGACGTTCGACGCGGGCGGCCATGGCCGGCTCGAAGACGCGCAGGCCGCCGTCCTGGGCGGCCTTGGCCTCGTAGAGGGCGATCTCCGCCAGGGCGAGCGCGGCTTCGACATCGCCGTCGGCGAGCTTCAGCGGGCACGCGCCCAGGCTCAAGGTCGGCATCTGCGCCGCCGGAGACCAGATGGGGCTGTAGAGCCGCTCGCGCACCCGCGCGACGATGGTCTCCACCCGTTCTTCGGGCGGCGTGCGCAGGATCGCGGCGAACTCGTCGGCGCCGATGCGAGCCCCTGGATCGCCCGCCCGCAGGACCGCGCGCAGAGCGGCGGCGACGCTGCGAAGCAGGGCGTCGCCCTCGGACCGCCCGTTTTGTTCGTTGAAGGCTTTGAAACGGTCGACGTCGAAGACCAGAACGACGATGTCGTCCGCGCCCTCGGGCGCGGCGGCGAGGGCCGCCGCGGCGGCGTCGATGAAGCCGCGGCGGTTCGCCAGACCGGTCGTGTCGTCGAGATGCGCGCGTTCGTGCATCGCGCGTTCCGCCTCTTTGGCGCGGCGCCGAAACACCTGCCAGCCGAGCGCCGGAGCCAGAAAGGCCAAGGCGGAGAGCCCGGCCAGCGCCGCGCCGGCGCGCAGCAGGATCGAGCCGATGGCCTGCCAGGTATGGGACATGTCGAGCGTCACCTGAGCGGCGCCCTTGAAGCGGCCGTCGACGTCGCGCAGCGGCAGCACCACGTCGGCGTAGACCGGGGGCGGATCGCCGGAGACGTTCACGGCGCCTTCTTCCGCCGGCGCTTCCATAAGTCGTTGAATCCGAACGGAGGCCTCGCCCATCAGCGCCCGTTTCCAGTCCTGCGGGCGATCCGCCGACAGGGCGGGCGTCCCCGAAGACATGGAGATCCCGTCCGCATCGGTGCTGAGGCTGAGACGTCCAGCCACGTCATAGAGCTGGAAGCGGCGGGCATCGCCGATGGCGGAGGCGAAATACATGACGACGCGCTGCTGAGCGTCCGGCGCGCGGCCTTGGAGCAGCTCGTCGAGATCCGGCATCTCCGTCTGCAGATACTCCGCCCAGCCAAGCGCCGACCGCTCCGCGTAGCGGATCAGCGCTTCCTCCGTCGCCCAAGACACCAGCGCACGCACGCCCAACGCAAGGCAGATGCAGACGCAAAGGATCGAGATCAGGCCCGCAAGGCTGCCCGCGAGCGCCTCGCGCAGTCGTCTCGCCATGCCGCTCCTCCCCGAGATCGCCCTGCGGTTGCGTTCGGCCGTCGCCAGCGGCGTAGCCCTTCAAGGGTTTCCGGGTGCTTAACGCCCCATCCCGAGGCCCGGTTTGACGGGCGGCGGCGGACGCGGTAGCGCTTCGCGACCCGATGGCGCGCGAGGAGACGTCAAAGCCATGAGACTTCTAGCGGCGGCCCTGCTGGCCTTCGTCATGACCCTGAATCCGATGGAGGCCCCGGCCGTGGAACTGGACGATCCTGAAAACACTCTCGTGATCGACGTGAAGGACGGGGGCGAGATCTATATCCAGCTTCTGCCTCAGGTCGCTCCCAAGCATGTGGAGCGCATCAAGCGGTTGGCGCGAGAGGGTTTTTACAACGGTGTGGTGTTCCACCGCGTGATCGACGGCTTCATGGCGCAGACCGGCGATCCGACCGGGACGGGCCGCGGCGGATCGGACTACGACGACCTGCCGGCGGAGTTTTCCAACGTGCCGTTCGAGCGCGGCACCGTAGGCATGGCCCGCGCGGCGAGCCCCGACAGCGGCAACAGCCAGTTCTTCATCATGTTCGATCGCGGGCATTTTCTGAACGGGCAGTACACGGTCTGGGGCCAGGTGGTCGACGGCATGGACCATGTGGACGCGATCACGCGGGGCGAGCCCCCGTCGACCCCCGACCGAATGATCAAGGTGCAGGTCGCCGCCGACCGCTGAGCATCGGGCTGATACTCGACGCGCCTGGCAGGGGATCCTGCCAGGCGCGTTTTTTCGTTTGAGAAGAAGCGTTTCAGGCGGTTTCGCGGATTTCGACGACCCAGGCGGCGACGACCGCGAAAAGGACGTGTCCCCAAAGCGCCGTCCAAGTGATGCCGGTGAAGTTCAGAAACGGCGGGTTGCCGGCGATCAGGTGCGCCATGACGTAGAGCGCGAAGATCCAGAGCCCGACGCCGTAGATCGCCGAGGTCACCGGCCAGGGCAGAAACGGCGTGACGCGCCGCGCGATCGGTCGGGCGATGAAGAGCCAGCCGAACGGATAGCCGATCAGACCGGCGATGTAGTGCAGGAGGTGGCCCATCGGGTTGGAATTCCAGCCGAAAAGCACGTTGACCGTCTGCTGGGCCAGCGGCACCGGGGCCAGCTTGGCGTAGCCTGCGAGGGGGGAGAGCGCCTGGCCGAAGAGGTCGAAGGCCACCGTGGCCACGGCGCCGGCCACGAGCATCGTGGTCAGCAGGCGCAGGTCGATGGCGGGCAGGGCGGAGCGGTCGGGGACGGTGGCTGCGGCGGCGGACATGGCGGATTTCCTTTTCGGCATGCGGGGCCTTGGAGGGGTCGTCTGAGCCGGGCGGGATCGTCCGGCGATGCCGGGCATAAGGGGCGCGGCGAGGCGTCGCGCCAGACTTGTTTCAGCCGGCGCACGGATTGGTCATTGGCCGCTGACGAGCCCGTGCGGGTAGCTTGACGCGGCAAGGATGACCTCCCATGGCGCGCACCGCATGCCGTTTGGCCGCGGCGGTCGCTGCAACGCTCGCGTTCGGCCCGTTCGGAGCCGTGATGGCGCTGGAGCCGCCCGCGACTTGGATTCCGTTCTGGCCGAACACGGATTTTTCGGTCCATGGCGTTCCGCTGGACGAGATTCTGAACGGCGGAGTCCCCAAGGACGCGGTTCCGGCGATCGACGGGCCCGAGATGATCTCGGTGGCGGAGAAGGCGCTGCCGGGCCGGGAACCGGTGTTGGTTCTCGAGCTGGAAGGGGAGGCCGCGCGGGCCTATCCGCTGCGCTATCTGACCTGGCATGAGATCGTGAACGACCGGGTCGGGGACCGACCGGTGGTCGCCACTTTCTGCCCTTTGTGCAACTCCGCCTTGGTGTTCGATGGGCGCTGGCAGGGGCGGGAGCTGAGCTTCGGCGTCAGCGGCAAGCTGCGCCATTCGGACATGGTGATGTACGATCGGCAGACCGAGAGCTGGTGGCAGCAGTTCACCGGCGAAGCCATCGTCGGAGAGATGACCGGCGCGACGTTGACCGTCTTGCCGAGCTGGTTGGAGGATTGGGCCGGGTTCGCGGCGCGCCATCCCGAGGGTCGGGTGATGGCGGAGCCGACGGGATGGAGCCGCGACTACGGGAAAAACCCCTATGCGGGCTACGATTCGACCTATGTGCCGTTCCTTTATCGCGGAGAGGGGCCGCCGCATGGCATCGCGCCTTTGGCGCGCGTGGTGAGGGTGGGCGACAAGGCCTGGCCGCTGGAGCGTCTGCGCGAGGCGGGAGAGCTGCGCGAGGCCGGGATCCGTCTGGTCTGGAGCGCGGGACAGGCGAGCGCGCTCGACACGCGCAGGATCGCCGATGGGCGGGACGTCGGCACGGTGCGGGCGTTCGAGCTGGAGAGCGGGGAGCCGGCCGTCTCCGAGGTGGTTTTCGCCTTTGCTTTCCATGCGTTCGAGCCGAACGGCACGTGGATGCTGGGAGATTGACGCACAACCATAGATTTAATGCTTGACGGATCGTACGCTCCAGGGTATAAGCCTAGGCACGCTGGGGAAGGCGGGCGCAGATGGGCTCCGATCGTGACGATCGGGGCCCTTCGCGTTTTCGGGTCCTCGGGCGCTTCCGCGCGGTTCAGGCCGCTCGGCGCCCGAGGCCGGGGAACGCGGAGGGCCTCGGCAAGGCGATCGCTGGCCCGTCCGCGCATACGGGACGCGGGCCAGGTCGGAGCGAGACCATGACCGCGAAAGCCAAGGACGCCGACGGCGCGTCCATTCTCGTGAACACGGCGCGGGAGGTCTGCACCTCTCTGGGCGGCGTGCTCAACAAATCGCTGCAGAAGATGAGCAAGAACCCGCCGACCGAGGTCGCCGACGTCGACGGCCTGACCAAGCTGGTGACGTCGTACCAGAAAGCCCTGCAAACCGTCCTGGATTTCGAGAAGACCCTTGAACAAATCGCTCGAGACGGCGCTGGCGAAAGCGGCGAAGAGGTCGACCATCGGAGCGCCCGACGGGAAGTCTTGGGCCGATTGGCTGAGCTCGCGGGAGAGGCTTGAGCGCGAGGCCTTCGTCGCGGAGCTGAGCTCCAACGCGGTGCTGGCGCTGCAATGGCTGTTCGAGGTCTGGGCCCTGCCGGGCCATCAGATCGCCCCTCCGCCGCCCTGGCGGACCTGGGTGATCCTGGGGGGGCGCGGCGCGGGCAAGACCCGGGCGGGGGCGGAGTGGGTCCGGGCGGTGGCCGAAGGGCCGACGCCGCTGATGACCGGCGAATGCTCCCGCCTGGCGCTGGTCGGGGAGACGATCGACCAGGTGCGCGAGGTGATGATCGAGGGGCCGTCCGGCATCCGGGCGATCAGCCCGGCGGACCGGCGGCCCGACTACCAGGCGGGTCGGCGGCGGTTGGTCTGGCCGAGCGGCGCGGAGGCCTTCGTCTACTCGGCGCAGAAACCGGATGCGCTGCGCGGGCCTCAATTCGACGGCGCCTGGTGCGACGAGCTCGCGAAATGGACGAAGGGTCGGGAGGTCTGGGACCAGCTGCAGATGGGTCTGCGGCTCGGTCCCGCGCCGCGGCAGGTGGTGACGACGACGCCGCGGCGGAACGCGCTGCTGTCGGAGCTTCTGGAGGCGCCTGACTCGGTGGTGGCGACGGCGCCGTCCTCGGCCAACCGCAAGAACCTCTCGCCGGCTTTCTTCGAGGCGGTCGAGCGGCTTTACGACGGCACGGCTTTCGCGCGGCAGGAGCTGGAGGGCGTGCTGCTGGACGAGGTTCCGGGCGCGCTGTGGCGGCGGGCGGAGCTGGAGGCCGGGCGCGGGCGGGCGCCGGAGCTGACGCGCATCGTGGTGGCGGTGGATCCGCCGGCGACGGTGGGGCCGAACGCCGACGAATGCGGGATCGTGGCCGCCGGGATCGATGAGCACGACGTGATCTGGGTGCTGGACGACTGGTCCAAGCAGGGGCTGAGCCCGGCCGGATGGGCGGCGCTGGTGGTGGAGGCCTATCGCGCGCACGAGGCCGATCGGATCGTGGCCGAGATCAACATGGGCGGGAAGATGGTGGTGGAGCTGATCGAGCAAGTGGATCGCTCGATCGTCGTCGACACCGTGCATGCGACGCGCTCGAAGCGCACGCGGGCGGAGCCGGTGGCCGCGCTCTATGAGCGCGGGCGCGTGCGGCACTCGGGCTGCTTCGCGGCGCTCGAAGATCAGATGTGCGCCTTCGTCGGCGCCAAGGGCGGCAAGAGCCCCGACCGTGTGGATGCGCTGGTCTGGGCGGTGACGGCTCTGACGCGGCCGCCCCCTCCGCCGGCGCCGGAGCCGCGGGTGCGGTCGGTCTAGCGCTCACGTCCGATCGGGAGCGGGCGCGCGGAGCGCGCGGCGGCGGAGAGGGGCTCGATGCCCCTCTTCGGCGCGGGCCCCTGGGTTTGTCCGAAGCTTTGGAATGGGAGAAAGCCTATGGCTTTCAGTTGGATGCGTGGCAAGGCTTCGGCTTCGCGCGAGGAAAAGTCGAGCGTCTACGGCCCGGCGCTGGCGGTGTCGGGCCCCGGTCGGGCGGCCTGGAGCCCGCGCGACGGGGCGAGCCTGGCGCGCAACGGCTTCGCGCGCAACGTCATCGGGTTCCGCTGCGTGCGCATGGTGGCCGAGGCGGCGGCGGCGACGCCGCTGGCGGCCACGCAGGGCGGGAGGCGGCTGGACCGGCATCCCGCTCTGACGCTGATCGGCCGGCCGAACGGCGGTCAGGGGCGCATGGAGTTCCTGGAGACGGTCTACGGCCATCTGCTGCTGTCCGGCGATGCCTGGATCGAGGGCGCGGGGCGGCTGAGCAACAGCGCGCCGGCGGAGCTGCACGCCTTGCGCCCGGATCGCATGCGCGTGGTCCAGGGCGACGACGGCTGGCCCGAAGCCTATGAGTATCAGGTCGGCGGGCGGCGGCGGCGGTTCGATCTGGGCGGAGAGATCGCGCCGGTGCTGCATCTGCGCGCCTTTCACCCCCTCGACGATCACTACGGGATGAGCCCGCTGTCGGCGGCGATGGCGGCGGTGGACGTTCACAACAGCGCCGGGGCTTGGGCCAAGGCGCTGCTGGACAATGCGGCGCGGCCCTCGGGCGCTTTGGTCTGGAAGGGGCCGGACGGGGCGCCGTTGAGCCAAGCGCAGTTCGATCGGCTGAAGGACGAGCTGGAAGGCGCCCATGCGGGCGCGGCGAATGCCGGGCGACCGATGGTTCTGGAGGGCGGGCTCGATTGGAAGCCGATGGGCTTCTCGCCCTCGGACATGGAGTTCCTGGAGACGCGGACCGCCGCGGCGAGGGACGTCGCCATCGCCTTCGGCGTGCCGCCGATGCTGCTGGGTCTGCCGGGGGACGCGACCTACGCCAATTACCAGGAGGCGAACCGGGCGTTTCATCGCCAGACGGTGCTGCCGCTTGTCGCCAAGGTGGCGGACGGTCTGGCGCGCTGGCTGGAGGACTGGACCGGCGCGCCGATCCGCTTGGCGCCGGATCTGGACGGCGTGACGGCCCTGGCGCCCGAGCGGGAGGCGCTCTGGCGCACGATCTCCCGCGCCGAGTTCCTCTCGGATCGGGAGAAGCGGCGGATGCTCGGACTGCCGGAGACGCCCGCATGATCCCCGAGAGGTTCAAACGGTCGGGTTCTCGCTACCTCTACGAGCCTTTCGATCCGGCGCAGGCGCGGATCGAGACGCTGGAGCGGGTGTTGGACGAGCGCTGGGCGTCGCTGGAATCGACGCTCAAGCGCGTCGACCAGACGGTGGAGCGGCTGGAGCGGCGGCTGTGGCTGGCGGTGTTCGGCGTCGCCGCGGCGCTGGCCAGCCAGCTCGCGGCCTCGGTGACGATGAGCAACCTCTCGTTCTGAGGGCCGCTCGGGAAGGATCATGGATATGAGCGATCTGTTCGAGGCCGGTCCCGCGGGGCCGGGCCTGGAGACGAAGTACCTGGCGTTCGACGCGGCCGCGACGGTGGCCGAAGACGGACGCATCGAGGGCTATGCCAGCTTCTTCGGCGCGGAGGACCAGGGCGGCGACGTGGTCGCGCCCGGGGCCTTCGCGCGAAGCCTGCAGGCCCTGCGACAGGCCGGGCGCGGCGTGAAGCTGCTGTGGCAGCACGATCCGGCCGAGCCGATCGGCGTGTGGGACGTGGTGCGCGAGGACGAGCGGGGGCTGGCCGTGAGCGGCCGGCTGCTGCGCGAGGTGCGGCGGGGCGCCGAGGCGCTGGCGCTGCTGAGGGCCGGGGCGGTGGACGGGCTGAGCATCGGCTACCGCACGGTGACGTCGGAGCGCCGCCCCGGAGGCGGACGGCTGCTGACGGAGGTGGAGCTTTGGGAGGTGTCGCTGGTGACCTTCCCGATGCTTCCCGACGCGCGCGCCAGCGCCCCCATCGGGACGCCGGACGCGGACGAGACGCTGGAGGCCTTCCTGGCCCAGGCGCTGAGCGAGGCGCGCTGAAGGTCCGTCGGACTTTTCGGAGCGGCGACCAAAACCCCCCTGATCTGAAGGATGAGCAGGCATGACGGACGGCATGGGCCGGGGCCTCGAGGCCAAAACGGCGGTTAACGGATTTCTCAAGGATTTCGGGGCGTTCCAGGACGAGATGAAGTCTCGGCTGAGCGCGCAGGAAAGCCGCATCGAGGCGATCGACCGAAAGGCGGCCACGGTCGCGGGGCGCCCGGCGCTGGGACGCGCGGCCGACGAGTTGGCGCCGCATCGCAAGGCGTTGTCGTCCTATCTGCGGTCGGGCGACGACGACGGTCTGCGCGGCCTGAGCGTTGAGCGCAAGGGCATGACCACGGCGGTGAACGCCGAGGGCGGCTATCTGGTGGACGAGCAGACCGCCGAGCGCATTCAGAGCGTTCTCAAGGGTGCCGGCTCGCTCCGGTCGATCGCTCAAGTGGTGCAGGTGGAGGCCAACGGCTTCGAGGTGCTGGTCGACCATGCCGATTTCGGCCATGGCTGGAGCACCGAGACGGGAACGGTCGACGAGACCTCCACCCCGCAGATCGAACGCGTGATGATCCCGCTGCATGAGCTTTCGGCCCTGCCGAAGACCTCTCAGCGGCTTCTGGACGACAGCGCTTTCGATATCGAGAGCTGGCTGGCCGACCGCATCGCCGACAAGTTCGCGCGGGCCGAGGCGGAGGCCTTCGTGTCCGGCGACGGCGTGGACAAGCCCAAGGGGTTCCTCACCTACCCGGTCGCGGCCGCGGGAGCCGACGTCTGGGGTCAGATCGGCTACGTGTCGACCGAGGCGGCCGGCGAGTTCAACGCCGCGAACCCGGCCGACGCCATCGTCGACCTGGTCTACAGCCTGGGCGCCCGCTACCGCGCGCGAGGGTCCTTCGTCATGAACTCGAAGACCGCCGGAGCGGTGCGCAAGCTCAAGGACGCGGATGGACGCTTCCTTTGGTCCGACGGTCTGGCGAGCGGAGAGCCGGCGCGCCTGATGGGCTACCCGGTGCTGATCTCGGAGACCATGCCTGACACCAACGAGGGCGGCTGGACCGACGGCGCGCCGGCCATCGCCTTCGGCGACTTCCAAGCCGGCTACACGATCGCCGAGCGTCCCGACCTGCGGGTGCTGCGCGATCCGTTCTCGGCCAAGCCGCACGTTCTGTTCTACGCCACCAAGCGCGTGGGCGGCGACGTGACCGACTTTTCGGCGATCAAGCTGCTGAAGTTCGGCGCCTAAGCCGGCTGAACCTGGCGCGGCCCCTTCAACCGGGGCCGCGCGGTCTCCCGCGCGATGGGTCTTCGATGACCCAGGCCGCGGGACGCCGGGACGGACACCCACCCGTCCCGGCCGCGCCCCTCGGACGCGGCGCGCCCGCGTCCTTCGCCATCCCCCAACGCAGGGCCCGCGCCGGGGGGCGCCTTTTCGATATCGCAGATGCACGGCCCGGGAGGGCGAGGATGACCGTCTACGTGACCAAGCGTCCGGACGAGACGCGCGACTGCGCGTTCGAGTGGACCGAACTGAAGCCGGCGGAGACGCTGACAGAGGATCTGGGCTGGATGATCGTGCCGCAGTCGTTCGAGCCGGACGCGTTGACGCTGACGGCCGCGGCCCAGCGGGCGGCGCGCAGCGTCGCGACGCTGACGGCCGGTCGGGCCGGTCGCTTATACCATGTCTCCAACCGGGTGCGCACCAGCCTGAACCGGGTTCTGAGCCGCGCGGTGATCGTGCGCGTGGTGTCGGCATGAGCTGGGGCGACGACGTGATCGAGCTGGAGGCGCCTGCGACGGCGGCGGTGTCGCTGGAGGACTTGGCGGCGCATCTGCGGCTGGGCGAGGGATTCTCCAGCGAGGCCGAGGACGTCTCAGCCTTGGAGGGTCTGGCGAGGGCGGCCTCGGCGGCAGTGGAGGCTTCGACCGGCAAGGCGTTGATCCGGCGACGCTTCAAGTGGACCGTGCTGCGCTGGCGCGATCCGGTCTTCGCGCCCTTTCCGGTCGCCCCGGTGCCGCAGGTTCACGCGGTGACTTTGGTCGACTCGGACGGGGCCTGGAGCACGGCGGATCCCACGGCCTGGGTGCTGCGTTCGGATGCTTTGCGGCCCTGCCTCGTAGGACCGGGCGGCGGCGACTTGCCTGGGATCCCGCGGGACGGCTCGGCGGAGATCGAGTTCACGGCCGGCTACGGCGACGACCCGAGCGGCGTTCCCGAGGCTCTGCGCCACGCGGTCAGGCTGCTGGCGGCGCACTACCACGAGCAGAGGCATGCGGCGGGCGGACGGCTGCGCGAGATCCCCCATGGCGTTGAAAGCCTGATCTCTCCCTTCCGGCAGGTGCGGCTGTGAGCGCGCCGGTGCTGAACCGGCGCCTCGTTCTGGAGGAGGAGACGCGCCTCCATGACGGCGCCGGGGGCTGGTCGCGGGAATGGCATGGCTTGGGGACGCTTTGGGCGCAGGTGTCCGCCCGCAGCGCGCGGGAGCGGGACGTGGATGGGCGCGAGCGGTCGCGCGTGTCGCACCGCATCACGGTGCGCGCTGCGCCGTACGGCTCCCAGCGCCGTCCCCGGGCGGATCAGCGGCTGCGCGACGGCGCGCGGGTGTTCCTGATCCGCGGGGTCGGCGAGGCGGACGTGCGCGGCGCGTTCCTGACGATCTGGGCGGACGAGGAGATCGCGTCATGAGCTTCGCGGCCGCGGGCGCGCTGCAAGAGGCGGCGTATCAGGCGCTGAGCGCATCGACCGAACTGGATGCGCTGGTGGAAGGACGAGTGTTCGACACCTCCCCGCCCGGAGATGGGTCCAGCGGCGCGTCGGGCGTTTACGTGCTGATCGGCGACGAGCGGGCGCGGCCTTGGGGGGCTCAGGGTCTGCAGGGGGCCGAGCACGAGTTGGAGGTCACGGTGGTCTGCCCGGAGCAGAGCTTCGCCGCCGCCAAGGCGGCCGCAGGGGCGGTGAGCGACGCGATGCTTGGGCAGATGCCGGCGCTGAGCGAGGGGCGGATCGCGACCTCCGCCTTCGCTGGGGCGCGGACTCGTCGCACGACGGATGGCGGGCGGCGGATCGCGCTGCGGTTTCGCTACAGGGTCGAGCTGTAGGGCGCGGACCTGAGGGTTTCGGTGAACGACGCGGCCTCCGCCGCGCGAGGAAAGGGCGACGACGATGGCGGTTCAGAAGGGCAAGGATCTTCTGCTGAAGATCGACGACGGCGCAGGGTTCGAGACGGTGGCGGGGCTGCGCGCCACGCGGCTGAGCTTCAACGCCGAAACGGTGGACGTGACGACGGCGACCTCGGCGGGTCGATGGCGCCAGCTTCTGGGCGGCGCGGGACTGCGTTCGGCCTCGATCAGCGGGTCCGGCGTGTTCCTGGATGCGGACTCGGACGAGCTGATGCGGATGACGTTCTTCAACGCCGCCGTGCCGCAGTGCCAGATCGCGGTGCCGGATTTCGGGACGGTGGAGGGGCCGTTTCAGATCACGGCGCTGGAGTATTCCGGCCAGCATGACGGCGAGGCCGTCTACGAGATCGCCTTGGCGTCGGCCGGCGCGCTGACCTTCTCGGCGGTCTGAGCGGATGGCGAATGCGGCGCGAGGCGAGGCGGAGATCGTGATCGAGGGCGAGGCGCGGGTGCTGCGCCTGACCTTGGGCGCCTTGGCGGACCTCGAAGGCTCGCTGGGAACCGGCGGGTTGGCGGCGCTGGCGGAGCGGTTCGAGGGCGGGGATTTTTCCGCTCGAGACCTGCTGGCGCTGATCGGCGCGGGACTGCGCGGCGGCGGCTGGTCGGTGAGCGATGCCGAGTTGGGATCGCTGACCATCGAGGGCGGCGCCGCGGGCGCGGCGCGAGCCGGCGCGCGGCTGCTGGCGGCGACCTTCGCGCCGTTGGACGCAGGCTGAACGCATGGATTGGCCAGGCTTGATGCGGGTGGGGCTCGGCGTGCTGAGGCTCAGCCCCGAGGCGTTCTGGAGCATGACGCCGCGGGAGTTTGCAGCGGCGTGTTCGGCTTTCGAAGCCCCGGAGACGGCGTCGGCCCCGGCGCGCGCGGACCTCGAGGCTTTGATGGCGCGGTTCCCGGATGGTCGTCGGGACAGGACGGGAGACTAGGCGATGGACGGATTCGACGACGAAACGAGCCGGGGGCTCGACTTCGGTCCGGGCGGCGCGGCGGCGACGGCGATGAGCGAGGAGCTTGAGCGGCTGCGGGGAGAGATGCGCCAGACCTCACGCGAGGCCGGAGCGCTCGCCAGTTCGATCTCCGGCAGTCTGCGCACAGCCTTCGACCGCCTGGTGACCGGCGGGATGAAGGCGTCCGACGTGCTTCAAAGGTTGGGTTCGGACCTGACCGCGCGCACCTTCGATGCGGCGATCAAGCCGCTGCACGGGGCTTTGACCGACGGGCTGACCGGCGCTTTGGGGTCGATCCTGGGCGGGGCGGCCGGCGGCGTGACGGCGTTCGCGCAGGGCGGGGTTCTGAGCGCCGGCAAGCCGCGCGCCTTCGCTCAGGGCGGCGTGGTGGACGCGCCGACGCTGTTCGGCATGCGCTCCGGCCCAGGACTTATGGGCGAGGCTGGGCCTGAGGCGATCATGCCGCTCAGGCGCGGGCCTGACGGCAAGCTGGGCGTGGCGGCGGGCGGCGGCGGAGCCGCGCCCCGGATCACGGTGAACATTTCGACGCCCGACGTGGCCGGCTTCCAACGTTCGCGAGCTCAGGTGGCGAGCCAGGTGGCGCGGGCGGTGCGTCTGGGTCAGCGGCACCGGTGACGGGAGGACAGGATGGCGTTTCATGAGGTGAGGTTTCCCGAGGCGATCGCGATCGGCGCCCAGGGCGGGCCGGAGCGGCGCACGGAGATCGTGACGCTGGCGAGCGGGCATGAGGCGCGCAACGCGCCCTGGGCGCAGTCGCGGCGGCGGTGGGACGCGGGCCTTGGCATGCGCAGCCTGGACGATCTGGAGGTGATCGTCGCCTTCTTCGAGGCGCGGAACGGCCAGCTGAACGGGTTCCGCTGGCGCGACCCCTTGGATCATCGCAGCGCTGCGCCGTCGGCCGCCATCTCCGCGACGGATCAGCCTTTGGGCGCCGGCGACGGCTTCGAGACGCGGTTTCAGCTGGTCAAGGTCTATGGCGACGGGGCGGGATCCTACGAGCGGACCATCGCCAAACCGGTGGCGGGGTCGGTGACCGTGGCGATCGACGGCGCCCTGCAGTTCGAGGGCGCCGACTACACCGTCGACGCGGCGAGCGGCGAGGTGACGTTCCTGCAGGCGCCGGCCGCTGGGACGGAGATCACGGCCGGCTTCGAGTTCGACGTGCCGGTGCGCTTCGACACCGATCGCATCGAGACCAGCCTGACGGCGATGAACGCCGGCGAGATCCCCTCGATCCCAGTGGTGGAGATACGGCTATGACCCGAGAGATCGACGCGGCTTTCGCCGCCGAGTTGGCTTCGGGCGCGACGCATCTCTGCCGGTGCTGGCGCGTGAAGCGGCGCGACGGCGAGGCGCTGGGCTTCACCGACCATGATCGCGTCGTGAGGTTTTCGGGACTGGATTTCGCGCCTGAGACCGGCTTCGCGGGCACGGAGCTGGAACGGTCGTTGGGGCTAAGCTCCGACAACGCGGAGGCGGCCGGGCTGTTGCGGTCTGACGCGATCCGAGAAGAGGACGTGGCGGCGGGGCTCTATGATGGAGCCGAGGTGACTCACTGGCTGGTGGATTGGCGCAAGCCCGGCGTGAGGCATTTAGTGTTTGTCGGCGAAGCCTCGGAGATCCGCCGAGGGAGTTTGGGCTTCGAGGTGGAGATCACGGGCATCAGCGGAAAGCTGGACCGTCCCTTGGGACGCGGTTTTCAGAGGCTGTGCGACGCCGAGCTGGGCGACAAGCGCTGCGGCGTGAACTTGGCGGCGTTTCGAGAAACGGGCTCGGTGGTCGCCACGCTGGATTCGCGGCGCTTCGTGGCGTCCGGGTTCGCCTTGCCCAGCGGCGGCGGCCACTATGCGATGGGGCGGCTGACCTGGACCTCAGGTCCCAACTCCGGACGGAGAGAGGCGGTGCGGTCGGTTGTGATCGCCGGCGGGGCGCTGACGGTCGATCTTTGGAGGGCGCCTGCCCAGCCGGCCTCGGCCGGCGACGACTTCGAGATATCGGCGGGATGCGACAAGCGGTTCGCGACCTGTCGAGAGAAGTTCAAGAACGCGGCGAACTTCCAGGGCTTTCCTTTCCTGCCGGGCGAGGATTGGGCGGCGAGCTATCCGGCGGAAGGGGAGCAGCATGACGGCGGATCGCTCTTTTCCTGAGAACCGGCGCGCGCGCATCGTCTCCGCGGCCCTTGGGTGGCTGGGCACGCCCTATCGCCACCAGGCGAGCTGCAAAGGCGCCGGCGCCGACTGCCTGGGCCTCGTGCGCGGCGTTTGGCGCGAGGTGATCGGACCCGAGCCCTTTGCGCTGCCGGCCTACACGCCCGACTGGGCGGAGCCGACGGCGCGCGAGGACCTGCTGGAGGGCGCGCGCACGGCGATGCGGGAGATCGCCGTAGAGAACGCGCGCGAAGGCGACGTGGTGGTGATGCGGATGCGCAGCCGAGGTCCGGCGAAGCATTTGGGTCTGCTCGTCGAAGCCAGGGGCGAGGAGCCCCGGATGATCCACGCCTATTCCGGGCGAGGGGTCGTGCTGTCGTCGGTGGGTCCAAGCTGGGCCCGCCGTATCGCGGCGGCGTTCAGTTTTCCGGAGTGATGCATGGCTACGTTGGTTTTGGCGGCAGCGGGAACGGCCGTCGGCGGTTCGTTCGGCGGCGCGATCCTGGGGGTCGGCGGGTCGGTCGTCGGACAGGCGGCCGGCGCCGTTCTCGGCGGGGCGATCGATCAGCGGATCCTCGGCTCCGGCTCGGCCGCGGTGGAGCGGGGCAAGGCCGGCACGCTGCGCCTGCAGACCGCGGAGGAAGGGGCGCCGATCCCGCGCGTCTACGGGCGCATGCGCGTCACGGGACAGGTCATCTGGTCGACGCGGTTTCGGGAGGAGATCGTCGAGGGCGAGGTCGGCGGCAAGGGCGGTGGCGCGCAGCGCACCCGAGACTATCGCTACTCGATCAGTTTCGCCGTGGCGTTGACCGAGGGGCCGATCGACCGCATCGGACGGGTCTGGGCGGACGGCAAGCCCATGGACCTGGAAGGCGTCAGCTGGCGGCTGCACAAGGGCGCCGGCGGCCAGGGCCCGGATCCGGCGATCGAGGCCGTCGAGACCGAGGCGCCGGCCTTCAGAGGCGTCGCCTACATCGTTTTCGAAGATCTGCCCGTGGGGCCCTACGGCAACCGAGTGCCGCAGATCAGCGTCGAGGTGATGCGCCAGCCGCGCATGCCGGATGGGCTGGACCTGCAGGAGGAGGACCTGAGCCTGCGGTCCGTCGTCAGGGGCGTGGCGATGTCTCCCGGCTCCGGCGAGTTCGCCTACGAGACCGAGCCCGTCCGAGCCATAGAGGACGAGGGACGCGAGCGGTGGGTGAACCTGAACTCCTCGCAAAGCGTGGCGGACGCGATCGTATCGCTCGACCAGTTGGAGGGCGACCTGCCGGCTTGTCGCTCGGTCAGCTTGGTCGTCAGCTGGTTCGGGACCGACCTGCGGGCCGACCGTTGCGAGCTGCGTCCGGGCGCTGAGTACGCAACGACGGTGACGGATCCGCATGTCTGGCAGGTGGGAGGCCAGACGCGGGAAGCCTCCTACCTTGTCGGCCGAGACGATCTGGAGCGTCCGATCTATGGCGGGACGCCGTCGGACGGGTCCATCGTCCGCTACATAAAAGAGCTGAAGGCGCGGGGCATCCGAGTGATGTTCTACCCCTTCATTCTGATGGATATTCCGGAGAACAGCGGTTTGGCGAACCCGTGGCCCGAGGGCGGGGATCAGCCGAAGTATCCATGGCGGGGACGGATCACGACGTCCAAGGCGCCCGGGGTGAACGGCTCGCCCGACCAGACCACCGCCGCCGAGAGCGAGGTGGCGGCTTTCTTCGGAACGGCGCAGCCTCAGGACTTCTCGCCCGGCGGGGAGACGGTTCTTTACTCTGGCCCGGTCGAATGGGGGATGCGGAGGTTCATCCTGCACTACGCGCACCTATGCGCGCTCGCCGGCGGCGTGGATGCGTTCTGCGTGGGGTCAGAGATGCGCGGGCTGACCCAGATCCGTTCGGACCGCACCAGCTATCCGGCGGTGGAGGCGCTTCGCCTGCTCGCGCGGGACGTCCGCGACGTGGTCGGCCCATCGACCAAGATCGGCTATGCGGCGGACTGGTCCGAGTATTTCGGCCACCAGCCCCAGGACGACACAGGCGACCGTCTGTTTCACCTCGATCCGCTTTGGGGCGACGAGGCGATCGATTTCGTCGGTATCGACTGGTACGCGCCGCATACCGATTGGCGCGACGGACGAGACCATCTGGACGCCCAGGAAGCGGAGACGATCTACGATCTGGACTATCTTTGTGGACGATTCGCTGCTGGAGAGGGGTACGACTGGTTCTACGCCGACGACGACGCGCGGCTGGCTCAGATCCGCTCCACGATCAGCGACGGAGCACACAACGAGCCTTGGGTCTTTCGGTTCAAGGACCTGGAAAACTGGTGGCGGCGGGCGCACCACGACCGCGTCGCGGGCGCACGGAGCCTCGTGCGGACGGCATGGCAGCCGCGGTCGAAGCCGATCTGGCTGACCGAGATCGGCTGCGGCTCGGTCGACAAAGGCAGCAATCAGCCGAACCTCTTCGTGGATCCCAAGAGCTCCGAGGACGGGCTGCCGCACTTTTCTACGGGCGGTCAGGATCGCTTGATCCAGCGGCGCTATCTGCAGTCCGCGGCCAAGCACTGGCGGTCCAAGTCCAACAATCCGGCGTCGGATCGCTATTCGGGCCGGATGCTGGATCTCGACAACGCTTATGCGTGGACGTGGGATGCGCGGCCGTGGCCGGACTTTCCGCGCAGGCTGGACGTGTGGTCCGACGGGGACAACCACGCGTTGGGGCATTGGCTGACCGGTCGAGCGGCGTCCGCTTCGCTGGACGCGGTGGTGGCGGAGGTGTGCCGCGAGGCCGGGATCGCGAAGTTCGACGTGAGCGGCCTGCAAGGCCTGGTGGATGGGTTCGTGCAACCGCGCACGCAGACGTCGCGCGAGGCCTTGCAGTCGCTGATGCTCGCTTATGGCTTCGACGCGTTCGAAAGCGCCGGGGTCCTGCGCTTCGTGATGCGCGCGGCCGGCCGATCGGTCGAGATCGACGAGGTCGACCTGATCTCCACCGACGCCGCGGAGGGCCGTGACGTCGAGTTCACACGCGTCGACGAAGGCGAGGCTTTGGCGACGGTCCGCGTGGGGTTTCAACGGGGAGAGGCCGACTACCAGGCGGGAACGGCGGAAGCGGTCAATCCGTTCTCCGAGGCGCAGGGCGTGCAGGGGGCCGACCTGCCGCTGGCGATGACGCGCAACCAGGCTGCGGAAATCGCCGAGCGGTGGGCGATGGAGAGCGAGACGTCGCGAGAGACGGCGCGGTTCGCCGCCTCGCCCGGCCTGCTTTCCCTGGAACCCGGCGATCTGGTGCGTTTTGGCGCAGCCGGTTCGGCCAAATACCGGGTCGAGCGGATATCCGACGGCCTGGCCCGGAGGGTCGAGGCCACGCGGGCCGAACCGGCGCTGCATCGGACCGGCGTGCGCACCAGAGTGCTGGAGCAGACGGCGCCGGCCGTGGATCGATCTCGGCCGGGTCAGCCGGGCTACCGACTGCTGGATGTGCCTTGGTCGGTTCTGGGGCCGCTTTCCGGCGCCACCTATGCGGCGGGCTGGGCCGAGCCATGGCCCGGCAGCCTGGCGTTGTTCTCGTCGGAGACCGAGGAGGGCTACCAGGCCGTCGATCAGACGCGGAGGCCCTCGACGGTGGCGCGGCTGACCGGACCGCTACCGGCGTCGAAACCGTTCCTTTGGAGCCGGGACGCCGGGGTTGAAGTGGAGCTGCTGTCGGGAGCCTTCGCCAGCGTCCCTGAGGAGGCGGTGCTGAATGGGGCCAACCTCGCCGCCTTGGCATCCCCGATGGGCGGATGGGAGCTTCTGCGGTTCCAGCGCGCGGAACTGGTGGCTGAGCGACGGTATCGCCTATCGCGGATGCTTCGCGGCTTCGGCGGAACCGAGCCATTGATCGGAGCGCCGACGCCCGCCGGATCCATCCTGGTGCTGCTGGATGAGGCGTTGCTGCGGTTCGAGCTTGGCGCGGATCAGATCGGCTTGGAGCGAAGCTACAGACTCGGGCCAGGGACGCTGGACCTCGGCGATCCAAGCTACGTGTCGGCGCGCTGGACCTACGAAGGCGCGCGCTTTCGTCCCTTCGCCCCGGTCCGGCTCGCGGCTCTGCGCGAGGCCTCCGGCGACGTCACGGTGTCGTGGACCCGTCGGGGGCGAGAGGACGACGACTTCTGGAGGGCCGGGGACGTGCCGTTGTTCGAAGCGGAGGAACGCTATCGGGTCCGCGTTTTCGACGATGCGGGACTGCGGCGGGAAACCGAGACCGGGGCTCCCGGCTTCACCTGGACGGCGGCGATGCAGGCGGCGGATGGGGCGACCGGAACTGTCCGCTTCGTCATCGCGCAGATTTCGGCCGACTACGGCCCGGGCTTCGATGGAGAGGTGACCTTCGATGGTTGAAACGCCCAATCTGGGCCTGCCGCTGCTGAGCGGCGGTCAGGCGAGCAAGCATGTGACGATGAACGAGGCTCTGACCCGCATCGACACGCTTTTGCTGCTTTCGATCCGCAGCTGGACCGCCTTGGCCCCCCCTCCGGGCGTGTCGGAGGGCGACAGATACGTTGTGCCGCCGGGCGCGAGCGGAGATTGGGCGGGCCAGGACGGCAGGCTCGCGGTCCTGGTCAATGGCGGTTGGGACTTCACCGACCCGCTCTCCGGCTGGCGCTCGTTCGTGGAAGACGAGGGAGGCGAGATCGTTTTTTCTCAGGGCGTCTGGCAAAGGCTGATCCCGCCGGCAGAGCCTGTGGAGACCATCGCGCTGCTGGAGTTCGACCATCAACTGACGCCGGGCGGCGCGCAGTTCACCGCCGGCCTTATTCCACAAGGGGCCATAGTCTTTGGCGTGAGCGCGCGGGTGCTCGAGCTGGTGGACGGAGTGACCGGCTGGTCGATGGGGGTCGATGGAGCCGAGACCCGGTACGGCGGCGGACTGGCCTCCTTCGCCGGGGCGGGCTTGACCGGGGCAACGGGCGCGCCCTTGGCTTACCAGGACGCGACGCCCTTGAAGATCTCACCCGAAGGAGGCGGATTCACAGCCGGCCGGCTGAGGTTCAGACTGCACTTTCTGTTGCTGGGGGTGCCGCCGATCTAGGCGTCGCGAGGGACGACGACCGAAACGGGGGCGGGTGAGTCGCATGGACTGCCAGACTGGCGCCGAGACACCTGGGGTCGAAGGCCCTTTTGCCCAAGCTCGACCCAGGCCGCATACAAGGACGGTCCTGTTTTCGGCGAAGGCGGGTCCTAGGCGGCCCAGACCAAGCCGTTGCAAGCCCTCCAGACCAGCGCTCTCGCGGTAGATACGTGCGATAGACCATCGGTTGAGCACACGAAGGTCGAGGCCGACGCTTGAGGCCCCTCCAGGTCGTGCGTTCCGCCCTCGAGGGACGGGTTCCGCGGCCGTCTGCGGTCCGGTTTCACTCCATTGATGTACGGAACGCCTATTGAATTTCACAGCGCAGCGACGATGTTTCCACAAGCAAGCGCCGCTAAACGGCGTGAAAGCCTGGGAGGTTCGGCCATGGCGGTCGCTCCACAGCCCCGCGGGGCCGCGGTTCTGGATCCGGTCTGGACCCGAATTCGCCAAGAGGCGCTGGAGATGTTGGACCGAGAGCCCCTGCTGGGCGCTATGGTTCACGCGACGATCCTGCATCACGACGCGTTCGAGGACGCCTTGTCGTACCGTATAGCGCAAAAGCTGGCCTCGCCCGATCTGTCCGCTCTGATACTCCAGGACATAGCTCGCGACGTGATGGCCTCAGACAAGGGCATCGGAGCCGCGGCCAGAGCCGACATCGTGGCCGTGCACGATCGTGATCCGGCGTGCCACCGCTATATTCAGCCAATTCTCTTCTTTAAGGGATATCAAGCCGTTCAGGCGTATCGTGTCTCGCACCGCTTGTGGAAGGACGGTCGCGACGACATCGCCTACGCCTTCCAGATGCGAGCGTCGGAGGTGTTCGGCGTTGACATCCACCCGGGCGCGAGGGTCGGCCGCGGGATCATGATCGACCACGCCCACTCCATCGTGATCGGAGAGACGGCGGTGGTCGGCGACAACTGCTCGATGCTGCACTCGGTGACGCTGGGCGGTACGGGCAAGAGCGATGGGGACCGGCATCCCAAGGTCGGCTCCGGGGTTCTTTTGGGCGCTGGAGCGGCGGTCCTGGGCAACATCTCGATCGGCTCGTGCAGCCGCGTCGCCTCCGGGTCGGTGGTGCTCAAGGACGTGCCGCCATGCAAGACCGTGGCCGGCGTGCCGGCCAAGGTCGTCGGCGACGCGGGCTGCGATCAACCGTCTTTGAGCATGAACCAGCAGGTTTGATCCTGCGACATCGCGAGAGATGCGAAACGGCGGCCGCAAGGCCGCCGTTTTTTCGTATCCAACCGGAACTGTTAGTCAGGCGAGCATCGCGACCGGGTTTTCCAACCCGTCCTTGACCGCGGCCAGGAACTGGGCCCCGAGCGCTCCATCGATCACCCGATGGTCCACCGACAGCGTGACCGACATCATCGTGGCCGTGGTCAGCGCCCCGTCCTCGCCGACGACCGGTTTCTTCACGCCGGCCCCGACCGCCAGGATGGACCCGTGCGGCGGATTGATCACCGCGTCGAAGTTCTCCACTCCGAACATCCCGAGGTTGGAGATCGAGAAGCTTCCCCCCTGATATTCGGTCGGTTGCAGCTTGCGGTCGCGGGCGCGCGCGGCGAGGTCCTTCATCTCCGCCGAAATGGCCGAGAGGGACTTCATCTCCGCATTCCGCACGATGGGCGTGATCAGTCCGCCATCGATAGCCACGGCCACCGCCACGTCCGAAGGGCGGAACTTGAGGATCCGATCGCCCGCCCAAGCCGCGTTGCAGTCGGGAACCTCCTGCAGCGCGAGCGCGCAGGCTTTGATGACGAAGTCGTTGACGCTGAGCTTCACGTTGCGGGCCGAGAGGGCGGCGTTCAACTCGCCGCGGAAGGCCAGCAGCGCATCCAGGCGTATGTCTCGGCGCAGGTAGAAGTGCGGAATGGTCGACTTTGCCTCTGAAAGGCGCGAGGCGATGGTTCTGCGCATGCCGTCGAGCGCGACGTCTTCGTAGTCGACGCCCTCGTAGAGCTTCTTGACCGCCTCCGCGCCCGGGCCGCCTCCGGCGGCGGGCCCCGCTGCAGGGGCCGCAGGCGCCGCGGCCGCAGATGGCGCGGACGTGGCGCCCGGCGCGGCCTCCGCGTTCTCTACATCCGCCTTGACGATGCGGCCGCGAGGACCCGTCCCTTTCATCGTGGCGAGGTCCAGTCCTCGATCCGACGCGATCCGGCGGGCCAGAGGCGAGGCGAAGACCCGTGACCCCGAGGCGTCCGCAGGGGCCGCAGGCGCCGCCATCGACGCCGCCGGGGCGGGCGGCGGCGCGCCAGGCGTCTCCGCCGCGGCGGGAGCGGGCGGCGTCGGCGCAGCGGCCGCTCCCGTCGCCTCCGCGGCCGACGCGTCCTCCCCCTCCTCCAGCAGAATGGCGATCGGCGTGTTGACCTTCACGCCCTCCGTCCCTTCGGCGACGAGGATCTTCCCCATCACGCCTTCATCAACGGCCTCGAACTCCATCGTGGCCTTGTCGGTCTCGATCTCGGCGATCACGTCGCCGGCGCCGACCGCCTCGCCCTCGGTCTTGAGCCATTTGGCGAGCGTGCCCTCCTCCATCGTCGGAGACAGGGCCGGCATCAGGATCTGAACGGTCATTTTCCCGCCCCCTCAGCGATAGCACACGGCCTTGGCGGCCTCGATGACCTCCGGCGTCTTCACCAGCGCCAGCTTCTCGAGGTTCGCCGCATAGGGCATGGGCACGTCCTTGCCCGTCACGTTGATCACCGGCGCGTCGAGCCAGTCGAACGCCTTCTCCATCAACGTCGCCGAGATGTGGTTGCCGATGGAGCAGACCGGCCAGCCTTCCTCCACCGTCACGCAGCGATTGGTCTTCTGCACCGAGCGCACGACCGTCTCCGTGTCCATCGGGCGGATCGAGCGCAGGTCGATCACCTCGGCCGAAACCCCCTCCGCCGCCAGCGCGTCCGCCGCTTCCAGCGCGTAGGTCATGCCGATGCCGAAGCTGACCAGCGTGACGTCCGTGCCCTCCCTCCAGATCCTCGCCTTGCCGATGGGCACCGTCAGATCATCGATCTGCGGCACGTCGAAGGCGCGGCCGTAGAGGATCTCGTTCTCCAGGACCAAGACCGGGTTCGGGTCGCGGATCGCCGACTTGAGCAGCCCCTTGGCGTCCGCCGCCGAGTAGGGCTGAACCACCTTCAGGCCGGGGATCTGCGCGTACCACGCCGCGTAGTCTTGAGAGTGCTGGGCCGCCACGCGCGCCGCGGCGCCGTTGGGGCCGCGGAACACGATGGGACAGCCCATCTGACCGCCGGACATGTAGAGCGTCTTGGCCGCCGAGTTGATGATGTGGTCGATCGCCTGCATGGCGAAGTTGAACGTCATGAACTCCACGATCGGCCTGAGGCCGGCGAAGGCGGAGCCGACGGCGAGCCCCGCGAAGCCATGCTCGGTGATCGGCGTGTCGATCACGCGCTTGGGGCCGAACTCCTCCAGAAGACCTTGCGAGATCTTGTAGGCGCCCTGGTATTCGGCGACCTCTTCTCCCATCAGATAGACCTCGGCGGCCGCGCGCATTTCCTCGGCCATGGCGTCGCGCAGCGACTCGCGCACGGTCTGCGTCTTCATCTCCGCATCCGCGGGCCAGTCCGGGGCGAGATCCGCCGGCTCAGGCGCCGGAGCGGCCGCCGCCGCGGGCGCCGGGGCAGGGGCCTCCGCCGGCGCGGCTTCCGCCGCCGGAGCAGGCGCCGAGCCGGCCTCGGCCGCCGATGCGTCCTCCCCCTCCTCCAGAAGAACGGCGATCGGCGTGTTCACGGTCACGCCCTCCGTCCCTTCGGCGACGAGGATCTTCCCCATCACGCCTTCGTCGACAGCCTCGAACTCCATCGTGGCCTTGTCGGTCTCGATCTCCGCGATCACGTCGCCGGAGGAGACCTTGTCCCCTTCCGAGACGTTCCACTTCGCCAGCGTGCCCTCTTCCATCGTGGGGGAGAGCGCCGGCATCAAAATCTGCGTGGCCATGCCGGTCCCCCCTCAGGCGTAGATGTCGGTCCAAAGCTCGGCCTCGGCCGGCTCCGGACTGGACTGGGCGAAGTCGGCGGAGGCGTTGACCTCGGCGCGGACCGCCTTGTCGATCTCCTTGAGCTCTTCCTCGCCGGCCAGCTTGCCCATCGTCAGGATCTCGCGCACATGCTCGATCGGATCGCGGGTCTCGCGCATCTTCTGCACTTCCTCGCGGGTCCGATACTTCGCCGGGTCCGACATCGAATGCCCGCGATAGCGGTAGGTGTTCAGCTCCAGAATGTAGGGGCCCTTGCCCGCCCGGCAGTGCTCCGTCGCCTTCATGCAGGCGTCGCGCACCGCCAGAACGTCCATGCCGTCCACCGCCTCGCCCGGAATGGCGAAGGCCTCGCCGCGGGTGTGATAGGCCGGCGTCGACGAGGACCTGGCCGTCGACGTGCCCATGGCGTACTGGTTGTTCTCGATCATGAAGATGCAGGGCAGCTTCCAAAGCGAGGCCATGTTCATGGTCTCGTAGATCTGACCCTGGTTCGCTGCCCCGTCGCCGAAATAAGCGAAGCTGACGTTGTCGTTCCCCCGGTACCAGTTGGCGAAGGCCAGTCCCGCGCCGATCGGCACCTGAGCGGCGACGATGCCATGCCCGCCATAGAACTCCTTTTCCTTGGAGAACATGTGCATGGAGCCGCCCTTGCCCTTGGAATAGCCCCCGTCGCGCCCGGTCAGCTCCGCCATGACGCCTTTGGGGTCCATGCCGCAGGCGAGCATGTGGCCATGGTCGCGATAGGACGTCACCCGCTGGTCGCCCTCCTTCGCCGCCGCCTCCGCTCCCACCACCACGGCCTCCTGACCGATGTAGAGGTGGCAGAACCCGCCGATCAGGCCCATGCCGTAAAGCTGGCCCGCCTTCTCTTCGAACCGCCGGATCAGAAGCATGTCCCGGTAGTAGCCGAGCAGCTCTTCCTTCGATGCGTTGGGCTTCTTGCGCCGTGCGGCGGCCATGCTCCCCTCCCTCGATGTTTCCGTCGGCATCCACCCGGACGCTCGCTTTCATTGCCTCCTTGATACCGGCCTGAAGGCGCCAAAGCAGCAGGGAATGGCCGCCAAACGCCTGCGGCTTTGGTCGAAGTCGGGGAAACGCCGTCGGCGACGGGCGGGCGTCGCGCCCCACCGGCCTCAGCGGATGACGATCTCGTCCGGCCGCGCGTAGCCCAGCATCGCTCGCGCCCGCTCGTCCAGAAGGTCGAGGTCGAGAAAACCGTCCGACAGCCGCGTGGTCAGGTTGTTCATATGGGCCCGCCGCGCCTGCAGATCCTCCAGCCGCGCCGTCAGCTCCGCCTCCTCGCGCGCGAGGCGCACCTGCTCCACCAGCCCCGTGTCGCCCTGCAGGGCCGCATAGGCGAAATAGCAGGTGAGCCCGATCACCAGGAACGAAAAGGCGCTGCCTAGGGCGGCGCGGGGCGCAAGAAGACGGTCGGGCACTGCCTCAGCCTCATCCGTTTTCTTTTCTTATGCTCCGAAACGCCCCGCCGGAAAAGACTTTTTCACGCTCAGCGCTTCAGAATGGACCGCCCCGCATAGAACGCCGCCTCGCCCAGCTCCTCCTCGATGCGGATCAGCTGGTTGTACTTGGCCAGCCGGTCCGACCGGCTGAGCGAGCCCGTCTTGATCTGCCCGCAGTTCAGCGCGACGGCGAGATCGGCGATCGTGGCGTCCTCGGTCTCCCCCGACCGATGCGACATCACTGAGGTGTAGCGCGCCCGATGCGCCATATCCACGGCCTCGATCGTCTCCGACAGCGTCCCGATCTGGTTCACCTTCACCAGGATCGAGTTCGCGCACCCCCGCTCGATCCCATCCCCCAGCCGCACGGAATTCGTGACGAACAGATCGTCCCCCACCAACTGGCACCGCGCCCCGATTTTTTCCGTCAGCATCCGCCAACCGTCCCAATCGTCCTCCGCCATCCCGTCTTCGATGGAGATGATCGGATAAGCGTCCACCAGCCCGGCGAGGTAATCGACCATGCCGGAGGCATCCAGCTTCGCCCCCTCGCCTGCGAGGTCGTAGACCCCGTCCGCGTAGAACTCGGTCGAGGCCGCATCCAGAGCCAGATGCACGTTGTCGCCGGGCTTGTAGCCCGCCTCCTCGATGGCGTTCATGATGAAGTCGAGCGCCTCGCAGGTGCTCGCCACTCCCGGCGCGAACCCGCCCTCGTCGCCCACGTTGGTGTTGTGCCCCGCCGCCTTCAGCCCCTCCTTCAGCGTCGAAAAAATCTCCGCCCCGATCCGCACAGCGTCGCGCAGCGTCGGCGCGCCGGTGGGCATCACCATGAACTCCTGGATGTCCACGGGATTGTCCGCATGCGCTCCGCCGTTGATGATGTTCATCATCGGAACCGGCAGCACCCGCGCCGACGTCCCCCCCACATAGCGATACAGCGGCAGCCCCGAGCTCTCAGCCGCCGCCTTCGCGCAGGCCAGGCTGACCCCGAGGATCGCGTTCGCCCCCAGCCGCGCCTTGTTCGGCGTGCCGTCCAGCTCCCGCAGGGCGCCGTCGATGGCCAGCTGCTCGGTCGCGGCGACCCCGGCCAGCGCCTCGAAGATCTCCCCGTTCACGGCCTCCACGGCCTTCAGCACGCCCTTGCCGCGATAGCGGTCGCCTCCGTCCCGCAGCTCCACCGCCTCATGGGCGCCGGTCGAGGCGCCCGAGGGCGCCGCCGCCCGCCCGAACGAGCCGTCCTCCAGCGAAACGTCCACCTCGACCGTCGGATTGCCGCGGCTGTCCAGGATCTCGCGGCCGATGATGTCGACGATGGCGCTCATGGGGGTCTCCGTTCGCGGCGCGGCCTCAGCCGCGCGAGGGTTTCTTCAGGGGCACGCCGTAAAGCTCCAGCCGATGCCCGCGCAGCTCGTATCCCAGGCGCTCGGCGACCGTGCGCTGCAGCGCCTCGATCTCAGCGTCCATGAACTCCACCACCTCGCCCGAATTCAGATCGATGAGATGATCGTGATGCTCCCGCTCGGCGTCCTCGTAGCGGGCCCGCCCGTCGCCGAAGTCGATCTTGTCGAGGATCCCCGCCTCTTCGAACAGCTTCACGGTTCGATAAACGGTGGCGAGCGAGATCGCATCGTCTTCGATCGCAGCGCGCCGATACAGCTCCTCCACGTCCGGATGGTCGTCGGCCGCTTCCAGGATCCTCGCCACCAGCCGCCGCTGGCCCGTCATGCGCAGGCCCTTGGCCTCGCAGCGCTCCAGAATGGTCTCGGACAAGCGGCGCGCTCCATGGGCGGGGAGGGCAGAGGCGAAAGCCCGCGCCTCATACCCCGCGCCCTGCGGGGCCGTCAAACGCCCCCCGCCTTCTCCCCCGCCTTCTCCCCCGCCTTCTCATCGGCCTTCACCTGGTCCCACAGCGCGTCCATCTCCGCCATGTCAGCCTCCTGCGGCGTGCGGCCTCGCGCGCGCAGCCTGGCCTCGACCGCGCGGAACCGCCGCTCGAACTTGGCGTTCGTCCGGCGCATCGCGGTCTCGGGATCGGCGCCCAGATGCCGCCCCAGATTGCCCAGCACGAAGATCAGATCCCCGAACTCCTCCTCCACCGCATCGGGGCCCAGCTCGTCCCGCGCCTCCACCAGCTCCCGCGCCTCCTCGGTCAGCTTGTCGAGCACCTGATCGGGGTCCGGCCAGTCGAACCCCACCCGAGCCGCCCGCGCCGCCAGCTTCGCCCCCCGCGTCAGCGCCGGCAGGCCCTTGGGCACGCCATCCAAGACGCTCTCCCGCTCCACCCCCTTGGCGCGCCGCTCCTCCGCCTTGATCCGCTCCCAATCCACGACCTGCTCCGCCGCCGTCCGGCCCTCGGCCTCGCCGAACACATGCGGATGCCGCCGCAGCATCTTTTCGGCCGAGCCCCGCGCCACGTCGTCGAAGGAAAACCACCCAAGCTCCTGAGCCATCTGCGCGTGGTAGACCACCTGCAGCAGCAGATCCCCCAGCTCGTCCCGCAAGGCCTCCGGATCGTCCTGCTCGATGGCGTCCGCCACCTCATAGGCCTCCTCGATCGTGTAGGGCGCGATGGACCGGAAATCCTGCTCCAGGTCCCAGGGGCAGCCGTCCGGCGCGCGCAGCCGGCGCATGATCTCGCGCAGCCGGGGCAGGGCGACCTCGCGGTCGTGCACCAGGGCGTCCGAGGCCTCGCGCTCCAGCGGTTCGTGTCCTTGGTCCTTCATCGCGCGCGCTCCTTTCCCAAGGCCGTCACCGGCCTAGCCCGCTCGCCCCCGCGCCGGCAACCCGGCGCTTTCCTCCTCCCGCGAAAACCGGCTATGCGCCGCCCATGTCCCGCGACGCCCTCGACCGCCCCATCGTCCGCCTGCGCCCCAAGGCCGGGCGCCGCTTCTACGGCGGCGCGCCCTGGGTCTATGCCGACGAGATCGTCATGGATCGCCGCACCAAGGCCATCGCTCCCGGCACGGTGGTCCAGCTCCAAGATGAAGAGCGCATCCCCCAGGCCACCTTCGCCTTCAACCCCGAAAGCGGCATCGCCGGCCGCCTGCTGGACCGGGACCCCGAGGCTCCGATCGACCCCGCCTGGCTCCGCGACCGCCTCGCCGCCGCCGTTGCTCTCCGGAAAACCGTCGCCCCTGGCCGCTACCACCGCCTGGTCCACGCCGAGGCCGACGGCCTCCCCGGCCTAGTCATCGACCGCTTCGGCGACGCCGCCGTGATCCAGCCCAACGCCGCCTGGGCCGATCTTTTGCGGGCGGAGATCGCCGAAGCCCTCGCCGAAACCACCGGCGTCGCCACCATCCTCGTCAACGGAACCTCCCGAGCCCGCTCCCTCGAAGGCCTCCCCGAGGAAACCTTTTTCGCCCGCGGCGACCTCTCCGCCCCAATCGAAGTGCCCATGAACGGCGCCCTCTACCTCGCCGACCTGGTCGGGGGCCAAAAGACAGGCCTCTACTTCGACCAGCGCCCCAACCACGCCTTCGTCGCCTCCCTCGCCTCGGGGGCCGAAGTCCTCGACGTTTTTTCGCATGTCGGCGGCTTCGCCCTTGCCGCCCTCGCCGCCGGCGCAACCTCCGCCCTCGCCGTCGACGGCTCCCAACCCGCCCTCGACCTGGCGTCCGAGGCCGCCGCCCGCATGGGCGTCGCCGACCGCCTGGAAAACCGCCGCTCCGACGCCTTCAAGGCCCTCGACGCCCTCGCCACCGAGCAAAAAACCTTCGACGTGGTGATCTGCGACCCCCCCGCCTTCGCTCCCGCCAAGTCCGCCCTCAAGAACGGCCTCCGCGCCTACGAGCGCACCGCCCGTCTCGCCGCCCGCCTCACCCGCCCGGGCGGTTTCCTCACCCTCTGCTCCTGCTCCCACGCCGCCTCGCCCGAACGTTTCCGCGAGGCCTGCGCGAGCGGCATCGCCTCCGCCCGCCGCGACGCCCAGCTGATCCGCGAGGGCCAAGCCGGCCCGGACCACCCGGTCCACCCGCACCTCCCCGAAACCGCCTATCTCAAGGCGATCACCTACCGCGTCCTATGAGCCCGCCCCGCGCCTTCCTCGACGCCTGCGTCCTCTTCCCGCCGCTCGTCCGCGGCCTCCTCCTCCACGCCGCGGCCCAAAACCTCCACGACCCCGCCTGGTCCCCCCGCGTGATCGAGGAATGGGCCCGCGCCACCGCCCGGGACCACGGCGAGCCCGCCGGAGACGCCGTCCGCGCCGAGGCCGCCTCCATGGCCCGCCGCTGGCCCGACGCCTTCACCGAGCCCAACCCCGACCACCTCGCCCAATCCCTCCCCGACGAAGACGACGTCCACGTCCTCGCCGCCGCCCTTACGGCGAAAGCCGACCTCCTCGTTACCTTCAACCTCCGAGATTTCCCCGCGCCTAAGCTCCGCCGCCTAGGCCTCGCCCCCATCTCCCCCGACGCCTTCCTGTGGGAGCTCGCCGGCCGATCCCCCGTGCCCATGGCGAGGGCCATCGCCGCCGCGCTCGCCCCCTTCCCGGGGCTCCAAGGCCCCCAAGACATCGCCCGCGCCCTCAAGCGCGCCCACGTCCCGCGCCTCGCGAAGATGATCCGCACCGGCGCCCTGACCCTCGAAACCCCATGCGCGTAGACGACTTCGACTTTCATCTGCCCGAGGACCTCATCGCCCTGCGCCCGGCCCGCCCCCGCCGCAGCGCCCGCCTCCTGCTCGCCCAGGGCCACTGCCTCGAAGACCGCGCCGTCGAGGACCTCCCGCAGATCCTACGCCCCGATGACGTCCTCGTCTTCAACGACACCAAGGTCATTCCCGCCCGCCTCTTCGGCGAGCGCCGCCGCGAGACCCGCGACGGCCCTGGAACCGCCCGCATCGAAACCACCCTGATCGAGCGCGCCGCTGCCGACGCCTGGATCGCCCTCGCCCGCCCCGCCAAGCGCCTGCGCGCCGGCGACGTCATCCACTTCGACGGAACCCACGCGACCGTCGAAGGCGACCCCGCCCAAGGCCGCATCCGCCTCCGCTTCCCCGTCTCCGGCCCAGCGCTCGACGACGCCGTCGCCGCCGCCGGCGTCATGCCGCTCCCCCCCTACATCGCGGGAAAACGCGCCGCCGACGAGCAGGACCTGTCGGACTATCAGACCGTCTTCGCCGAAAAGCCCGGCGCCGTCGCCGCCCCAACCGCCTCCCTCCACTTCGACGACGTGCTGGTCGAGGCCCTGAACGCCAAAGGCGTCCGCTCCGCCCGCCTCACCCTCCATGTGGGCGCCGGCACCTTCCTCCCGGTCACCGCCGAGACCGCCGAGGACCATGTCATGCACTCCGAATGGGGCGAGGTGCCGGAGGCCACCGCCGCCTTCCTCACCGACGCCAAGTCCCAGGGCGCCCGCATCCTCCCGGTCGGAACCACCGCCATGCGGCTCCTCGAATCCGCCGCCCCAGCCCCCGGCGTGCTAGAACCCTGGCGCGGCGACACCGACATCTTCATCACCCCCGGCTACGCCTTCGGCATGTGCGACGGCCTGATGACCAATTTTCATCTGCCCAAGTCGACCCTGATGATGCTCGTCTCCGCCCTCATGGGCGTCGAGACCATCCGCGCGATCTACGCCCACGCCATCGCGCGGAGATATCGCTTCTACTCCTACGGAGATTCCTCGCTGCTCTTGCCGAAAGGCTGAAAACCGACTCCCCCCAAGTCGCCTTCCGTCCAGACCCGACCCCCTCCGAAGGTCCAAGCCGCGCCCGACAGCCGGCGGCGTCCCGTCGGCCAGGGAATCGCCGCCATGCTCTACGTCCTGCGCAACACCTGGGCCCTTCTGCTCGGCATGCTCCTGCTGATGCTCGGCAACGGCATGCAAGGCTCGCTCCTGGGCATCCGCGGCGCCATCGAGGGCTTCTCGCCCTTAGCCCTCTCGCTGATCACCTCAGGCTATTTCCTGGGCTTCCTGATCAGCTCCCGCGTCACGCCCGACCTGATCCGCCGCGTCGGCCACGTGCGCGTCTTCGCCGCCATGGCCTCGATCATCTCGGCGGCCTTCATCCTCTACGCCGCGCTGCCGGACGTCTGGGTCTGGGGCCTCCTGCGCATCATCGTCGGCGCCGGTTTCGCCTCGGTCTACATCGTCGCCGAAAGCTGGCTGAACGACAGCGCCACCAACGAGACCCGCGGCCAGGCCCTCTCCGCCTACATGATCGTGCAGCTCGGCGGCATCGTCGCCGCCCAGGGCCTGCTGAACTTCGGCGACCCGGCGGGCTACGGCCTCTTCGTGCTGATCTCCGTCGCCGTCTCGCTCAGCTTCGCGCCGATCCTGCTGACCGTCTCGCCGGTCCCCGTCCACGACGCGACCGAGCCCATGACCCTGCGCGAGCTTTTCGAGGCCTCGCCGCTCGGCTGCGTCGGCGCGCTCCTGCTCGGCGGGGTGTTCTCCACCATGTTCGGCATGACCGCCATCTACGGCACCGAGATCGGGCTGTCGGTGGCCCAGATCTCGGCCCTGGTCGCGGCCATCTATACCGGCGGCATGGTGCTGCAGTACCCCATCGGCTGGATCTCCGACCGCATGGACCGGCGCCTCCTGATCCTGATCGTCACTGCCATCGGCGCGGCGGCCAGCCTGGCGGCGATCCTCATCGGCGCCTCCTCCACCGCGCTTCTGATCATCGCCTTCCTCGTGGGGGGCGTCGCCAACCCGCTCTACGCGCTGCTCATCGCCCACACCAACGACTTTCTGGACTACGAGGACATGGCCGCGGCCTCCGGCGGCCTCGTCTTCCTCAACGGCGTGGGCGCCATCGGCGGCCCGCTGGTGGTCGGCGTCGCCATCGAAAGCCTCGGCGCGTGGAGCTACTGGGGCATGATCTGTCTGCTGCTCGGCGGCGTCAGCGCCTATTCCGCCTATCGCATGACCGTGCGCCCGACCGTGGCGGTGGACGAGACCGGCGCCTACGCCCCGGTCCTGCCGCAGGCCACCGTCGTGGCGGTGGAGGCGGCGACCGAATACGCCATCGACGCGGCCGAGGCGGAGGCCGAGGAAGCGGCCGGAGCCGACGCCGCCGCCTCCGCTTGACCCCACCCCCGCTTGACGCCGCCCCCGCTTGACCCGGCAGCCGCTTGACCCGGCAGCCGCGGCGCTCCCAAATCCCGGTCTCCTTCGCCGGCCCGAGGGGAGCGCCATGCACGCCACGCCCGACCGCATCGTCGACTTCTGGTGCAACGACTGCACGCCGCAGGACTGGTACGTCCGCTCAGACGCGCTGGACGAGACCATCCGCCGCCGCTTCGGCCTCGCCTGGCGCATGGCCCATGCCGGCGCCTATGCGGACTGGGAGGGCGACCCCGCCTCCACGCTCGCGCTCCTGATCCTGCTCGACCAGTTCCCCCGCAACATGTTCCGCGACGACCCGCGCGCCTTCGCCACGGACGCCCGCGCCCGCCGCGTCGCCGCGCGGGCCCTGGCCCGAGGCCTCGATGCCGCCGTCGACGGGCCGGCCCGCATGTTCTTCCTCATGCCCTTCGAGCACTCGGAGTCGCTCGCCGACCAGGACCGCGCCGTGCGCCTCTTCGCCGGCAAGTTCGGCGTCGGCCTCGTCCACCTGCACGCCCGCGCCCACCGCGAGGTCATCCGCCGCTTCGGCCGCTTTCCGTTCCGCAACGCACCCCTCGGCCGCGCCTCGACCGAGGCCGAAATCGCCTGGCTCGAGGCCGGCGGCTATGCGCAGGAGGTGCAGCGGCTTTCCGCCTGACGCCCTGACTCCGGCGCCTTCGGCCCGTTTCGCGGCCCCCTCCGCCCCTGCTACAGCTTCGGCAAGGAAACCCATGCGGGAGGCGGAAAAAATGGCGAACGATGCATTCGACGTGGTGGTGATCGGCTCCGGTCCGGGGGGGTACGTGGCCGGCATCCGCGCCGCCCAGCTCGGCCTGAAGGTCGCGGTGATCGAGCGCGAGCACCTGGGCGGCATCTGCCTCAACTGGGGCTGCATCCCCACCAAGGCCATGCTGCGCTCGGCCGAAGTCTTCCACCTGATGCACCGCGCCAAGGAGTTCGGCCTGAGCGCGAGCGGCATCGGCTACGACCTCGACGCCGTGGTCAAACGCTCCCGCGGCGTCGCCAAGCAGCTCGCCGGCGGCGTCGGGCATCTGCTGAAGAAGAACAAGGTCGAGACCATCATGGGCGAGGCCTCGATCCCCGCCAAAGGCCAGGTCTCCGTCAAGACCGACAAGGGCGAGCGCAAGCTGACCGCCAAGAACATCATCCTCGCCACCGGCGCCCGCGCCCGCGAGCTGCCCGGCCTCGAGGCCGACGGCGACCTCGTCTGGACCTACAAGCACGCCCTCCAGCCGTCCCGGATGCCCAAAAAGCTCCTCGTCATCGGTTCCGGCGCCATCGGCATCGAGTTCGCCAGTTTTTTCAATACCCTCGGCTCGGATACCACCGTCGTCGAAGTGGTGGATCGCATCCTCCCGGTGGAGGACGCCGAGATCGCCGCGGCTGCGAGAAAACAGTTCGAAAAGCAGGGGATGAAGATCCTCGAAGGCGCCAAGGTCGCCAAGCTCGACCGCGCCAAAGGCAAGGCGACGGCCCACATCGAGAAGGGCGGCAACACCGAAAAAATGGAGTTCGACACCGTCATCTCCGCCGTCGGCATCATCGGCAACGTGGAGGGGCTGGGCCTCGAGGGCCTGGGCGTGAAGGTCGACCGCACCCACGTGGTCACCGACGCGTTCTGCCGCACCGGGGTCGAGGGCCTCTACGCCATCGGCGACGTCGCCGGCGCGCCCTGGCTGGCCCACAAGGCCTCCCACGAGGGCGTCATGGTCGCCGAGCTGATCGCCGGCAAGAACAACGTCCACCCGGTCGATCCGGCCGCCATTGCCGGCTGCACCTATTGCCACCCCCAGGTCGCCTCGGTCGGCCTGACCGAGGAGCAGGCCAAGGCCGCCGGACACGAGATCAAGGTCGGCCGCTTCCCCTTCATCGGCAACGGCAAGGCCATCGCGCTCGGCGAATCCGAGGGCATGATAAAAACCGTCTTCGATGCCAAGACGGGCGAACTGCTCGGCGCCCACATGGTCGGAGCCGAGGTCACCGAGCTCATCCAAGGCTACGTCGTCGGCCGCCAGCTGGAGACGACGGAGGAAGACCTGATGAACACCGTCTTCCCCCACCCGACCCTGTCGGAGATGATGCACGAGAGCGTCCTCGACGCCTACGACCGCGCCATCCACTTCTGAGGGCGCCTCGGCGGACGGCGACCCGCAACCCGCAGCATCGTCGTCTTGCAAGCCCCAGCCCGCGCGACTCGCGCTCCCGACAACGACGCTAATCCGCGTCCCGAGCCGGCCTCGGCGGGCGGGCCCTCCCCCCAGGGTGCGCTCCAACGCCGAAAAGAAGCCTTGCCGCCTCGCGCCGACGCGCTTTGCTCACCCCGCATCAACGCCTTAGACGGTCTGAGGGCCCCCCCGACGCGCCTGCTGTCGTCAGTCCTCGCGGCGCGCCGTCGCTCCCCCTTCGCGCTTGCCGGAAAACCCAACCCGCGCGCTCCCGCCCGTAGTCTTCGCGGCCTTCGGCCCCTCGTCTCCCGTTGGGCGAGCGCGGCGAGGCGGGGGCCTGCGACCCGTCGCCTCGCCGCCCCAGCGCTCGGACGGTCGCGCCCACGCCGGTCGAAACCCGTTTCGGCGGCGCTCCGACGACCGCCCGAGCCATCCGCCTCGCCGAAACGAACCGCGCCGCGCTCCCGAAACCCACCTCCGCTCCGGCCCCGAGCAGCGCCTGCGCCGCGCCGCGCGTCGGAACCCGCACCCGCGTACACCCCGTCCCCGTCGCCGCGGCGGCCGCGGCGCCGACCCCGACCCTCCGGTCGACGCTCGGCAGCCCCGGGCTCCCTCGCCCAAAACGCCCCGGCCCTTCCGACCGCCCCTCAAATGTCGCCGAAATCCCCGCCGCGGCCCTTGCCGCCCGCGAAGCGCGCCGCGCCGCGCACGCCCTCCGCCTCGAAGGCCGCCAGGCTCTCCCACTCCCGGGCGAAGGCCGCGCCGCGGGGCAGGGCCCATTGGTCGAGCGCCACGCCCCGATCCGCCCGCAGGCAGCCCTGGGGAAACCGCGAGATCTCCTCCGCCAGCGCCAGCGCCGCCGCCAAGGCTCCGCCCGGCGGAGCCAGCCGGTCCGCCAACCCCCAAGACAACGCCTCAGCGGCCTCCACCCGCCGGCCCGTCAGGATCATGTCGAGCGCGCGGCCCTGACCCACGACCCGCGGCAGTCGGATCGCGCCCCCGTCGATCAAGGGCACGCCCCAGCGCCGGCAATAGACCCCGAAGAAGGCGTCCTCCGCCGCCACCCGCAGATCGCACCACAGCGCCAGCTCCAGCCCTCCGGCCACCGCGGGCCCTTCCACCGCCGCGATCACCGGTTTGCTCAGGCGCAGCCGCGTCGGCCCCATCGGCCCCGGGGCCCCATCCTGCAGATCGTCGGCCGAGCGCACGGCCAGCCGCTCCGCCCAATCCGCGCCCACGTCCCCGGCGCGCGTCAGGTCGAACCCGGCGCAGAACGCGCCCCCGCGACCGGTCAGCACCGCGACCGAGGCCTCCGAGTCCTCGAAGTCCAGGAACGCCCGGTGCAGCGCCGTCGCCGTCTCCGGGTCCACCGCGTTGCGCCGCTCGGGCCGGTCGAGCGCGACGATGCGGACGGGGCCGCGGGTCTCAATGCGAAGGGTCATGATCTCGCCTCCTCCCGCGCCGACCCTCTCAGCCCCGCCGCCCGCGGCGCAAGCGCGTCCGCCCCGCACCCTTCGCCACCGGAGACCTCCCGCCATGCCCGTCCCCCCGAGCCTCTCCCGCGCGTTCGCCGAGCAGATCCGCGCCGTCGCCCCCCTGCAGGACGGCCCGTGGACCGAGCGCCTGCTCGCCGCCTTCGCCGCCGTCCCGCGAGAGGACCATGCTGGCCCCGGCCCCTGGCTCCTGCGCGCGCCGATCAAAGGCCTCCCGGCCCGGCGCACGCCCGACGCGGACCCCGCGCATCTCTACCACAACGTCCTGATCGCGCTGGACGAGGCGCGGGACCTGAACGTCGGCGAGCCCGCGCTCTGGGCCCGCAGCCTCGCGCACGCGCCGATCGAGCCGGGCGCTTCGATCCTTCAGGTGGGGACCGGCGGCGGCTACTTCACGGCCCTCCTGTCGGAGCTGGCGGGGCCGTCGGGCCGCGTGCTCGCCACCGAGATCGATTCCAAGCTCGCCGCCATGGCCGAGGCCTCCCTCGCAGGCCGTCCGAACGTGACGGTCCGGCACGCCAACGGCGCTCTGGATCTCGCGCCTGACGACGGCCCTTTCGACCTCGTCGTCGCCTTCGCCGGCGCCACCCATCCGCCTCGCGCCTGGACCTCGCGCCTCGCGCCCCAGGGCCGCCTTTTGGCGCCCCTCACCGGCCCCGACTGGGCCGGCGCCATGATCCTCGCTCGGCCCGAGGGCGACGGCCTTGCCGCCGAGACCCTCTCGCCCTGCGGCTTCTTCCCTTGCGAGGGCGCGCGAGACCCCGCCATGGCCGAGCGCCTGGCCGAGCTTTTCGCCAACCCCGCCCGCCTCTCCGGCTTCCGCTTCCGCATCGCGCCGGACGGCGACGGCGTCCGCTACCTGCCGGACTAGGGCCAAGACCCATTAACAGGGTTCCGCGCGGGTGGGTTTCATGATTCCATCGTCCTGCCCAGCAGGAGAGATGGAATGGCAAGCGAGTTCTGGCTGAGGGACGAGCAGTTCGCGCGGATCGAGCCGCATCTTCCGA
>JBCCPD010000003.1:0-36625 GCA_039025075.1 Pseudomonadota bacterium
CGATTCGCCCAGCGAGTAGCCGAAGACATGGCCCGCATAGGGCTCGAGGATCAGCTCCTGCACGTTGTAGGCGAACATCGACACGAAGACGAAGATCGTGAAGCGCCGCGCCGGCGCCTCCGCCCAGACCTCGCGCAGCACCTTGAAGAAGGCGGGCGCGTTCGGCTCCGGCTCCGCCGGCGCCGCAGCGGCCTGCTTTTCGATGCCCAGCACGGCGACCGTCGCCAGCGTCAGCGCGAGCGCCGCGACCACGGACACCACCGTCAGCAGGCGCAGCGGCGTGAACGGGTCCAGGAACTTGCCCGCCATCACGGCCGTGAAGGCGATGCCGAAAATCATCATCAGCCAGACGATGGTGGCCGCCGCCGGCCGGCGCCTCGGCGCCACGGTCGTCGCCATCAGCGCCAGGGTGGAGGTGCCTGCTGCGCCCACGCCCACGCCGATCATGAAATAGGCCAGCAGCGCCGCTCCGACTCCAAGCCACAGCGAGCTCGGCATCAGCCAGGTCGAGGCCGCCGCGCCGATGATGCTCAGCGCCAGCACCGCCATCCCGCCGATGATCCAAGTGGTCCGCGAGCCGCCCGCGTCCGACCCATACCCCCAGCGCGGCCGCGACAGCTGCACCGCGTAATGCAGGCCCAGCAGCAGCCCGGGCAGCATCGCCGGCAGCGCCAGCTCCACCACCATCACCCGGTTGAGGGTCGAGGTCGCCAGAACCACGATCGCCCCGAGGCTCAGCTGCACCGCGCCGAGCCGGAAGATCCCGAGCCAGCCCAAGCCGGCCTCCGGCGCCCCGAACAGCATCGCGCCAGGCGTTCTCATGCCATACCTCCCGCCGCCAGACTTCCGAGGGCGAAGGCCGAGGCGAGCATCCCCGACACGTAAAGCACCACGCCCGTGCCGTTGTACCAAGGCGCCTTGCCCTTCGGATCGCGCAGCAGCACCCGCATCGCCGCGACCTGCGCGACCAGCACGCCGGCCACCACCGCCGCATGCCAGGGCTTGCCCCAGCTCATCAGCAGCGCGATCACCGCGACCTGCGGGACCGCCATCACCCAGCAGGCCAGCCGCGCCGCCCGCTCGGGCCCGAGCGTGACAGGCAGGGAGGCGAGCCCGGTCTTCCGATCCCCCTCCAACGCCTTGAAATCGTTGAGCGTCATGATCCCGTGCGCCCCGGCGGCATAAAGCGCCGCGATCAGCACGATCTCCCACCGCGGGAAGGCGCCGAGCATCACCGCGGCCCCGGTGAACCAGGGCAGCCCCTCGTAGCAGAGCCCCACGGCGCCCGGCCCCCACCAGCCCGACTTTTTGAGGCGCACAGGCTCCGCCGAATAGGCCCAGGCGAAGACCACCGCGACCACGGTCGCCGCAAACCCCCAAACGCCCAGAAAGGCGCCCACGAAAAGGCTCAGCGCGGCCCAGATCCAGGCGATGCCGAGCCCCCAGCGGCCCGGAACCCTCCCCGAGGGGATCGGCCGATCGGGCTCGTTGATCGCGTCCACATGCCGGTCGCACCAGTCGTTCGCGGCCTGGCTCATGGCGCAGACCACCGGGCCGGCGAGCACGATGCCCAGCACCATCAGCTCCCAGCGCTCGGCGATCGGCACGCCGGAGCTGACCACGCCGCACATGTAGGCCCACATGGGCGGGAACCAGGTGACGGGCTTCAGGAGCCTCAGAACCGCCCGAGGCTCCGGCCAGGCGCGGGCCGGGGCGGCTCCCAGGCCGCGACTCGGCTGTATGTCATCGCTGACGGTCATCGCGTCAATCATAGTTGACACATGCCGCCGGAGGGAAGCGGAAACCTGTCGCATCGCCGCCCGCGCCCCGGAAAAAACAAAGCGCGCGTGGACCCAGACGCCGCGTCCTCCGTTCCGCCCGTGGCCGGCCTGCCGCCCGCGGCGCGGCGGCGGGCGCGGCGCCGCGTGGCGACCGCCGTCTGGCTCGACCGTCGCGCAGCGCTTCCACGCCCGACGCTCAGGCCGACTGCGCACGCATTCAAAAAGCAGATTTGAAATGCAAAATCAGACGCTAAAGAAGATGTGCAAGCTTGCACACCCCTGCGAAGCGGCCCCCAAAACCAAAAAAATCAGTCTTCGTCGCCGCCTTCCACCAGGCCGAAGCGGCGCAGCTTCACGTAAAGGCTCTGCCGGCTCAGCCCCAGCATCTCCGCCGCCGAGGCGCGGTTGCCCCCTGTCAGCCGTAGGGCCGTTTGGATGCACATGCGCTCGATCTCGTCGGTGGTGGCGCGCACCAGCTCGCGCAGCGGCACCGATCCGACCAGCTCGACCATATGCTCGATGCTCTGCGGCTCCGCCGCCGCGCTGCGCCGAGAGCCCGAGGCTCCGCCGCCCGACGCGCGGCTCACGTCGCGGATCACGAAGCCGAAGCCCGGCTTCGGATCGCCCGGCAGATGGGCGGTGGAGATCTCAACCTGCGCCGTGGACCCGTAGGCCCCCCGCAGCTGGGTGGAGAACTGGCGCAGCCGCCCATGCTCCTGCGCGTTGGACAGCATCACGTTCAGATCGACGCCCGGGCGGCCCAGGAACCGGCCCAGGCTCTCGCCGCGCAGCTGATCTTCCAGCGCCACCTCGGCCAGCCCCAGAAACGCGTCGTTGGCCCAGAGGATGCGCCCGGTCTCGTCGGTCAGAACGAAGCCGTCGGTCATCCGACGCATCAGGCGCATGACCGCGCGCTCGGTCTGCCCGTCCTCGTCGGCGGCCCCGTCGCAGGGCTTGAGCGAGCAGAGGATCAGCGTTTCCGAGGCGGCGCGGAACAGCGTGGCGCGCACCTCCAGCGTCCGCGTCTCGGCCGCGTTGGTCAGCGTCGCCGTCTCCGACCGGCCCGAGGCGAGCGCGGCGGCCAGCGCGCCGGCCAAGGCCGGGCGTCCGGCGGGGGCGAACTGCTCCTGCAAGGACCGGCCGGCGAGGCTCTGCGGCTCTTTGCCCAGAAAGCGCGCGGCGGCCGGATTGGCCTCGACCACCTTCTCGGTTCCCGCCTCCACCACCAGGAAAGCCTCCGTGGCGGTCTGGAAAAGGATGCGGTAGCGCGTCTCCATCTGACGCAGCCGCTCGTATTCCTGCTCCATCGCCTGCTGGGCGGACACGAGGCGCGACTGCAGCGAGGCGATGGCCCGCATGTCGCGGCCCATCAGGATCACCACGTCGTCGTCGGCGGCGTAGGCCGACGCGTAGCGGATCGGCAGATCCTCGCCCTCGGGCGCGGGGTGGTTGATCTCTCGCCAGCGGCCGCGGCCTTCCCCGCGGGCCTCGGCCAGCAGGGCGGAGATCTTGGACCTGCTTTCCTCGGTGACGATCTCGTCGACCGGCCGGTTCAGCCAGCCCTCGGCCGTGGCCTCGGCGAAGGCGTCGAGGCTGGCTTCCACGTCGATCACCCGATCCCGGGCGTCGATGGTCAACGCCAGATCGCACGCGCTCGCCACGAGGGCGCGCGCGGTTCGGGCCTGGTCGGCCGGCACTCCGTCGCCTGTGCTGCGCGAGGACGTCATACGGTCGCCTGCGGATCTCTGTCGCATCGTTCCATTGCGATAGCGAGTTCCTGTTAGCTAGCAGGACGGGGCGAGCGTCAAGCCGTTGCGGGTCGATTGGAGCCTCGATGTCGTCAGCAGGTCTCCCGTTCCTGGGCCGCCTGCAGCGCCTCCTTCACCTGGCGCGCGTCCGAGGCGACCAGGTCTGCGCCGCACTGGGCCATGGCGGCGGGGGCCTGCAGGGCGAAGGCCCCGCCGACCACGATCAGGCGCGGCGCATGGCGTCCGCGGCGCAGGCCGTCGATCAACGCCGACAGCCGGCCCAGATTGACGCGGCAGGCGATCGAAATCGCCAGAACGTCCAGCGGCGCTTCCGCGGCGGCGGCCCTCAGGGCGCCCGCGTCGCCGCCGATCTCCGTGCGGATCGACCAGCCCAGGCGCCGCAGATGATCGGCGAACATGATGGCGCCGAAGACATGCCGCTCGCCCGGCGCGACGGCGACGAGGCCCTGCACCGGCGCGTCCGCCGGCGCCGCGCCGCCGACGAAAGCCGGACCCAGCTCGCGCAGGATGCGCTGCAGCCGCGACATGCCCAGGCCCAGCTCGCCGAATCCGATCTAGCCCTCGTCCCAGCGCCGCCCCAGCTCAAGGGCGGCGCCCGACAGATAGGCGGAGTAAAGCGCGTCGGCGGCCACCCCTCGGGCCAGCAGAGCCGACAGCATCGTCTCGGCCGCGTTCGGATCGTCGCTCAGCACCGCGTCGCAGAACCGGCCCAGGGCCTCGGGCGAGGCCGTGCGCCAGCCGCCCGCCCGCTCCCGCAGGCTCGACGCGACGCGCAGGACCAGCTCCTGCGCCAGACGCGGGCCGTCGCCGTGCAGCCCCTCGGCGCGCGACGGGTCCTCCCCCGCGTCCAGGGCCGCGTCTCGGAACGGAGCGTCTTGTGTCAAGGGCGGCGTATCCCGTGCGGCGGCGCTCCGGCGGCGGAGCGCCTGGGTTGGGCGACCTCGAAGCGGGCGGTGCGGAGACGCGTCGTGAGGGCGACTCGGCCGTCCAGCCTGCGACGATCTCCTCATACGAAAGCATAGCCTGCCGACAAGCGTCAATGAAAATTGACATCCGCTGCGGGGCGCAGCGGCGCCGAAGCGCGCCGACGCAGCGGTTTCCAGGCGAAACCGCAAGGCCTTGACCCCCGAAATCCGACCTCCGACAGCGTCCGGGACCGCCTCCCCCCGACTTTCTGTCAGCACTTTCGAACGTAAATCTTGATTGACACTCTGTCGGCCCGCCCGATAGCCTCAGCGTCTCGATCAGCCCCTTTTCAGGGGCGACTCGGGCGGCCGCGGCCCGCGCGGACGGCACGACCCGGCACGGACCGCACGACGTCGACAGGACCACGCCGACAGGACCACGCCGACAGGACCACACGGAGGCGACATGACCCGAGGAGACACGGCGACGCCCCGCCGCGCGCCCCTCTACACTCCCGAACAGCGCGCCCGGCGCGACGCGACCGTCTGGACGACGGTCCAGGGCGTGCTCGCGCCCGTGCAGTTCCTGGTCATGCTCATCTCTCTGATCCTGCTTCTGAATTTCCTGATCACCGGCGACGGCTTCCTCGCCGCCACCGTCTCCGTCGTCGCCAAGACCGCGATCCTGCTGGCGATCATGGTCACCGGCTCGATCTGGGAGAAGGCGGTCTTCGACGAGTGGCTCTTCGCCGACGCCTTCTTCTGGGAGGACGTGGTCAGCTTCGGCGTCATCGCCCTGCATCTGGCCTATGTCTGGGCGCTGCTCGCCGGCTGGCCGCCGGTCACCCAGGCCTGGATCGCCCTGATCGCCTACGCCGCCTATGCGGTGAACGCGATCCAGTTCCTCCTCAAGCTCCGCGCCGCCCGCCTCGACGAGGCCGCCCGCGCCGCCGCCGCCCCGGCGGTCCCCGCATGAACGCCCCTCTGAAAAACCCCGCGTCGCGCGGCTGCGCCGACGCCCCCGTCCTCAAGCAGCGCGGCCAGCGCGAAGTCTTCTGCGGCCTCACCGGCATCATCTGGCTGCACCGCAAGATGCAGGACGCCTTCTTCCTGGTGGTCGGCTCGCGCACCTGCGCCCACCTCCTGCAATCCGCCGCCGGCGTGATGATCTTCGCCGAGCCCCGCTTCGGCACGGCGATCATGGAGGAAAAGGACCTCGCCGGCCTCGCCGACGCCAACGAAGAGCTCGACCGCGAGGTCGCCCGCCTGCTGGAGCGTCGCCCCGACATCCGCCAGCTGTTCCTCGTCGGCTCCTGCCCGTCGGAGGTCATCAAGCTCGACCTCTCCCGCGCGGCCGAGCGCCTCACGCAGCGCCACGCCCCCCATGTCCGCGTCCTCAACTACTCGGGCTCGGGCATCGAGACGACCTTCACCCAAGGCGAGGACGCCTGCCTCGCCGCCATGGTCCCCGTCCTGCCCGAGGCGACCACGCGCGAACTTCTCCTCGTGGGCTCGCTGCCCGACGTCGTCGAAGACCAGCTCGTCGGCTACCTCGCGGCCATGGGCGTCCCGGTCCGCTGCCTGCCCGCCCGCCGCGCGGACGAGGCCCCCGGCGTCGGCCCCCAGACCGTTTTCCTGCTCGCGCAACCCTTCCTCGGAGACACCTCCGCGGCCCTCGAACGCCGCGGCGCCTCCCGCATCGACGCCCCCTTCCCCTATGGCGAAGAAGGCACCACCGCCTGGCTCCAAGCCGCCGCCGAAGCTTTTTCGGTGTCGCCCGAAACCTTCGCCAAGGTCACGGATGCGCCGAGGGCCCGCGCCCGAAAAGCCGTCGCCAAGGTCGCCGAGTCCCTCCACGACAAGACCGTCTTCTCCTTCCCCGACTCCCAGATGGAGATCCCGCTGGCCCGCTTCCTGTCGCGCGAGTGCGGCATGCGTCCGTTGGAGATCGGCACCCCCTTCCTCCACCGCGCTCAGATGGCCGGAGAGCTGGCGATGATCCCCGCGGACGAAAACGGCGGTCCGGTGATCTCCGAAGGGCAGGACGTCGACCTCCAGCTCGACCGCTGCCGCGCCGCGCGGCCCGACCTCACCGTCTGCGGCCTCGGCCTCGCCAACCCGCTGGAGGCCGAGGGCCTCGCCACCAAATGGGCCATCGAGCTCGTCTTCACCCCGGTCCACGGCTACGAGCAGGCCGCCGACCTCGCCGGTCTTTTCGCGAGACCGCTGCTCCGCCGTTCGAAAATCAGCGCGCTTGGCCAGCGGATGGCCTCGGGGGGCGTCGCGCCGGAGGCGCGCAATCAAGAATCTGGGCCCCCGTCGGCCAGCGCCGCGCAGAGCGCGGCGGCGCCCACCTCGGAGGGCGCCGCATGAAGCTCACCGTCTGGACCTACGAAGGCCCCCCGCATGTCGGCGCCATGCGCGTCGCCACCGGCATGAAGGGCCTGCACTACGTCCTGCACGCCCCTCAGGGCGACACCTATGCCGACCTCCTCTTCACCATGATCGAGCGGCGCGACCATCGCCCGCCCGTCACCTACACCACCTTCCAGGCGCAGGACCTCGGCTCGGACACCGCCACGCTCTTCAAGCAGGCCGCCCAAGACGCCTACGACCGCTTCCGCCCCCAGGCGATGCTCGTCGGCGCCTCCTGCACGGCGGAACTCATCCAGGACGACCCCGGCGGCCTCGCCGAGGCCCTCGGGCTTCCCGTGCCGGTGGTCGACCTCGAACTCCCCAGCTATCAACGAAAAGAGAGCTTCGGGACCTCCGAGACTTTTTATCAGCTCGTCCGCGCCCTCGCCGGCCCGCAGGAAAAGCTCAGCCAGGACGGGCAGGGCCCCGTCTGCAACATCCTCGGCCCGACCGCCCTTGGCTTCCGCCACCGCGACGACGCGCGCGAGATCCGCGGGTTGCTCGAAGGCATGGGCGTGCGCGTCAACGTCTCGGCCCCGCTCGACGCGACGCCCCACGACCTCACCCGCCTCGCCGCCGCCGACTTCAACGTCGTGCTCTACCCCGCGCACGCCGAGGCCGCCGCCCGCCACCTCGAAAAGACCCACGGCCAGCCCTGGACGAAAACCGTCCCCATCGGCGTCGGCGCCACCCGCGACTTTCTAGCGGAAGTCTCCGCCATCACCGGTCTGGAGGCCCCGGCCCCGACCAATCTCCGCTTCCCCTGGTGGTCCGCCTCCGTGGACTCCACCTACCTCACCGGCAAACGAGTCTTCGTCTACGGCGACGCCACTCACGCCCTCGCCATGGCCCGGGTCGCGCGGGACGAGATGGGGTTCGAGGTCGTCGGCCTCGGCTGCTACAACCGCGAATACGCCCGCCCCCTGCGCGCCGCCGCCAAGGACTACGGCGTCCAGCCGCTGATCACCGACGACTACCTGGAGGTCGAGGCCGCCATCGCCGAGGCCGCGCCCGAGATGATCCTCGGCACCCAGATGGAACGCCACATCGGCAAGCGCCTGGGCATCCCCTGCGCCGTCATCTCCGCCCCCTTCCACGTGCAGGACCACCCCGCCCGCTACTCCCCGGTCATGGGGTGGGAAGGCGCCAACGTCCTCTTCGACACCCTCGTTCACCCCCTGGTCATGGGCCTCGAAGAGCACCTGCTGGCGATGTTCCGCGAGGACTTCGAGTTCCACGACGAGGCCGGCCCCAGCCACCTCGGCGGTCACGCCCCCGCGGCGGTCCCCCAAGGCCCCGCCAGACAGATGCCCGACACCAGCCCGACAGAAGCCCGACAGGCGCCCGACGCCGGCCCGACCGGCGTCCCGACGCCCGAAGGGACGCCGGCCCGACGCGAGCCCGACGCAAGCCCGACGGAAGCCCGACACTTGCCCGACGGCGACGCCGCCGTCCTCGAGGCCCCGACCTGGACCCCCGACGGCGAAAAAGAACTCCACAAGATCCCCTTCTTCGTCCGCGGCAAGGCCCGCCGAAACACCGAGACATTCGCCGCCGAACGCGGCATCACCCAGATCGACGTCGAGACCCTCTATGACGCCAAGGCCCATTTCGCGCGCTGACCGTCCCGGCGCGGACCCGGAGATCCGGGTCTGCGTCGTGACGCTCGACAGCCTCCTCGCCGGCCCCGCGGCCGCCGGCGCGGCGCGCCTGCGCGCGATCTACCCGGGCCTCAAGGTCTCCCTCCACGCCGCCGCGGAATGGGGCGAAGAGCCTGAAAAGCTTGAGCAAACCAGGGCCGCCATCGCCGAGGCCCACATCGTCGTCTGCGGCCTGATCTTCCTCGACGACCAGATCCGCGCGATCCTTCCGACGCTGGAGGCGCATCGCGACCGCCTCGACGCCCTCATCGGCGTCGTCTCCGCGCCCGAGATCACCAAGCTGACCCGCATGGGCGCCTTGGACATGCTCGCCCCCGACAGCGCGGTCATGAAGTTGATGAAGCGCCTGCGGCCGTCCTCCAAGGGGCCGCAGAAGGCCGGCTCGGGCGAAAAGCAGATGCGCGTCCTGCGCCGCCTCCCCAAGATCCTGAGGTTCATCCCGGGCAAGGCCCAAGATCTGCGCGCCTACTTCCTCACCATGCAATATTGGCTCTCCGGCACCGGCGAGAACGTCGAAGGCCTCCTCCACTACCTCGTCGACGCCTACGCGTCCGGCGAGCGCGAGGTCCTGCGCGGCCGCGCCAAGGCGCCGGAGCCGCGCCTCGTCCCCGAGACCGGCGTCTACCACCCGCGCCTTCCCGGCCGAATTTCCAACGACGCCAACCACTTGCCGGATCCGCCTTCTACCCCCGCGGGCGCCGTCGGCCTCCTCCTGATGCGCTCCTACGTCCTGGCCGAGGACACCCGCCACTACGACACGGTGATCGAGGCGCTGGAGGCCCGCGGCCTGCGCGTCATCCCCGCCTTCGCCGCGGGCCTCGACGGCCGCCCGCCCATGGACGCCTTCTTCAAGGACGCGGACGGCCGCTCGACCATTGACGCCCTGATCTCGCTCACGGGCTTCTCCCTCGTCGGCGGCCCCGCCTACAACGACAGCGCCGCGGCCGAGGAGGCGCTGGTCGAGCTTGACGTCCCCTACATCGCCGCCCATGCCCTTGAATTTCAACGGCTTGACCAGTGGCAGGGCTCCGACCGCGGCCTCTCGCCGATCGAGAACACCATGATGGTGGCCCTGCCGGAGATCGACGGCGCCACCGGTCCAATGGTCTTCGGCGGCCGCCTGGGCGAGCACGGCGCCTGCGAAGGCTGCGCGATGGGCTGCGTCGCCTCCCTCTCCAACCCGCGCTCCATGGCCCCGTGCCCGGAGCGGATCGAGCGCCTCGCGGACCGCGCCGCCAAGCTCGTCGCCCTGCGCCGCTCCGCCCGGGCCGAGCGCCGGGTCGCCGTCGTCCTGTACGGCTTCCCCCCGAACGCCGGGGCCGTCGGCACCGCCGCTTACCTCTCGGTCTTCGAGAGCCTGCACAACACCCTGACTGCGCTCAAGAAAGACGGCTACGACGTCGAGGTTCCCCCCTCCGTCGACGCTCTGCGCGAGGCGGTCCTGCACGGCAACGCCGCCGAGTTCGGCCAGGACGCCAACGTCGCCGCCCTCGTCGACGCCGACGACATGGTGCGAGGCGAGCCCCACCTGGCCGAGATCGAGGCCGCCTGGGGCCCGGCCCCCGGAAAGATCCAGGCCGACGGCCGCGGCGTCTTCGTCCTGGGCGCGCGGCTCGGCAAGGTCTTCGTCGGCGTGCAGCCCACCTTCGGCTACGAGGGCGACCCGATGCGGCTGCTCTTCGAAAAGGGCTTCGCGCCGACCCACGCCTTCAACGCCTTCTACCGCTGGATCCGGGAGGATCTGAAGGCCCACGCGGTCCTCCACTACGGCATGCACGGCGCGCTCGAATTCATGCCCGGCAAGCAGGCCGGCCTCGGCTACGCCTGCTGGCCCGACCGGCTGATCGGCGACCTGCCCAACGTCTATCTCTACGCCGCCAACAACCCGTCCGAGGGCGCGCTCGCCAAACGGCGCTCCGCCGCGACCATCGTCACCTACCTCACCCCGCCCCTCGCCCAGGCCGGCCTCTACAAGGGCCTGATCGAGCTGAAGGCCACCCTCGACCGCTGGCGCACCCTCCTTCCGAACGCGCCCGAGCGCGCTGACATGGCCGAGCTCCTCCAGGCCCAGGCCGCCGCCGTGGACCTCTGCGCCGCCGAGCCCGCGTGGGAGGACGCGGACAAGGCCGCCCTCAAGCTCCTCCGCGACCTCGCGGAGGCCGAGGAAAGCTGGATCCCCGACGGTTTTCACGTGGTCGGCGGCCGCCGCAGCGCCGAGAGCCTCGCCGAAACCCTCGCCGTCATGGCCGAGGCCCAGTCGATCGAGACCGACGCCGCGACGCTCCAAGCGCTCGCCCAGGCCGCCCGCGCCAACGCGGACGCCCCCGAAACGCCCTTCGAAGCCCCGGCGAACGCCCCCGAAACCCTCGTCGAAGCGGCCCTCGCGCTGGCGAGCGACACCGAAACCGGGGCCCTCCTGCGCGCCCTCGACGCCCGTTTCATCGCCCCCGCCCCGGGCGGCGACATCGTGCGCGCCCCCGACGTGCTTCCCACCGGGCGCAACATGCACGCCTTCGACCCGTTCCGCATGCCCTCCGCCTTCGCCTTGCAGGACGGCGCCAAACAGGCGCGCAAGCTTATCGAGAGGCACCTGGCGGATCACGGCGAGCTGCCGCGCTCCGTCGCCCTCGTGCTGTGGGGCGCCGACAATCTCAAGACCGAGGGCGGGCCCATCGCCCAGGCCCTGCACCTGCTCGGCGCCCGCCCGCGATTCGACAGCTACGGCCGCCTGTCGGGGGCGGAGCTGATCCCGCTCGAGGATCTCGGCCGCCCGCGCATCGACGTGGTGGTGACCCTCTCGGGCATCTTCCGCGACCTGCTGCCGATCCAAACCAAGATGCTCGCCGAAGCCGCCTGGATGGCCGCCTCCGCCGAAAGCGAAGGCCCCGAAGAGAACTTCGTCCGCGCCCACGCCCTCGCCTACGCCGAGGCGCAGAACTGCGACCTGGAGACGGCGGCCCTGCGCGTCTTCTCCAACGCCGACGGCGCCTACGGCGCCAACGTCAACGCCCTCGTCGGCTCCGGGGCCTGGGACGAGGAGGACGAGCTCGCCGACGCCTACGAGGCCCGCAAGTGCTTCGCCTACGGCCGCGACGGCAAGCCGGCGCGCCAGGCCGCGCTCCTCCAATGCATGCTGCAGGACGTCGACCTCGCCTACCAAAACCTGGAAAGCGTGGAGCTGGGCGTCACCACCATCGACCATTACTTCGACACGCTCGGCGGCGTCTCCCGCGCGGTGAAGCGCGCGAAGGGCGGCGACGAGGCCGCGGTCTACATCGGCGACAGCACCCGCGGCGACGGCAAGGTGCGCACCCTCAAGGAACAGGTCGCCCTCGAAACCCGCACCCGCACCCTGAACCCCAAATGGTACGAAGGCCTCTTGCGCCACGGCCGGGAAGGGGTCCGCGAGATCGAGGCTCACGTCACCAACGCCGTCGGCTGGTCCGCCACCACCGGCCAGGTCGACCCGTGGGTCTATCAGCGCATCAGCGAAACCTACGTTCTGGACGAGGAGATGCGCCGCCGTCTGGCGGAGCTGAACCCCCAGGCCTCCGCCCGCCTCGCCAACCGCCTGCTGGAGGCGCACGACCGCGCCTATTGGCAGCCCGACGACGACACGCTCGAAGCCCTGCGCCGCGGCGCGGAGGAGCTCGAAGACCGCCTCGAGGGCGTCTTCGAGGACGAGCCCGTGGAAACCGCGACGCCCGGGTCCTCGGCCCCCGTCGCGGCCGAATAGGGAGAAGACCATGAGCCCCCTCGACACCCGCGCCGCGGCCCCGGTCCTCAAGGGTCAGGACGGCGAAGGCTCCGTCCAGGTCCGGATGGACCCGCAGGACAAGATCGAAGGCGCCAAGGTCTTCGCCGTTTACGGCAAAGGCGGGATCGGCAAATCGACGACGTCGTCCAACCTCTCCGCCGCGTTCAGCCACCTCGGCAAGCGGGTGCTGCAGATCGGCTGCGATCCGAAGCATGACAGCACCTTCACGCTCACCGGCTCGCTGGTTCCGACGGTCATCGACATCCTCAAGGAGGTCGATTTTCATCCGGAGGAGCTGCGGCCGGAGGACTTCGTCTACGAGGGCTACAACGGCGTCATGTGCGTGGAGGCCGGCGGCCCCCCCGCCGGCACCGGCTGCGGCGGCTACGTCGTCGGGCAGACCGTCAAGCTGCTGAAGCAGCATCATCTTCTGGACCAGACGGACGTCGTCATCTTCGACGTCCTCGGCGACGTCGTCTGCGGCGGCTTCGCCGCGCCCCTCCAGCACGCGGAGCGGGCGGTCGTCGTCACCGCCAACGACTTCGACAGCATCTACGCCATGAACCGCATCCTCGCCGCGGTGCAGGCCAAGTCCAAGAACTACAACGTGCGGCTGGCAGGCTGCGTCGCCAACCGCTCCCGCGAGACGGACGAGGTGGATCGCTACTGCTCCACCGTCGGCTTCAAGCGCCTGGCCCATTTGCCGGACATCGACGCGATCCGCCGCTCCCGCCTTAAGAAGAAGACGCTCTTCCAGATGGACGATGCGGAGGACGTGGTGCAGGTCCGCAAGGAATACGTGCGCTTGGCGGAGACCCTCTGGGCCGGCACCGATCCGCTGGCGCCCGCGCCCATGGAAGACCGCGATATCTTCGAGCTGCTGGGGTTCGATTGATGGCCGTCTCCAACCCTTCCTACGAAGCCACGCGCGGCAAGCTCGAAACCTATTTCGACAAGACCGCCGCGCAGACCTGGGCGCGCCTGACCTCGGACGCGCCGGTCTCGAAGATCCGCGCCACGGTGCGCGCCGGCCGCGACCGCATGCGCGGCATCCTCCTGAGTATGTTGCCCAAAGACCTGAGCGGTCTCAGGATCTTGGACGCCGGCTGCGGCGTCGGTCAGCTCTCGGTGGAGGCCGCGCGGCGGGGGGCGGAGGTCGTGGCCATCGACATCTCCCCCACCCTCGTCGGCATCGCGCAGGAGCGGGCGCAAGGCGCCGCGGACGTGCAGACGCTCTCCCGCATCACCTGGTGGACCGGCGACATGCTGGGCGAGGATCTCGGCGCCTTCGACCACGTCGTCGCCATGGACAGCCTGATTCACTACCGCGCCGGCGACATCGTCGACGCGCTCGCCCGGCTCGCGCCGCGGGTCCGCGGCTCCATCGCCTTCACGGCGGCCCCCTCCACCCCCGCCCTGAACGCCATGTGGGCGGCGGGAAAGCTTTTCCCCCGTTCGGACCGCTCCCCCGCGATCCAGCCGGTGAAGGCCGCCGCGCTCGCCCGCCGGGCGCTGCGCGATCCGGCTCTCGCCGAATGGCGGATCGCGGTGCAGGAGCGGGTGACCAGCGGCTTCTACATTTCCGAAGCGCTGGAGGCCCGACCTGCATGAGCGAGCGCGGCGTCAGAGCGGAGTTCTTCTCCACCGTGGGCAAGGCGCTCGTTCCGTTCGCCGACGCGGCGTCGGACGATCTGCCGCTCGGCCGCCTCATGCGCCTGGCGCTCTTCCAGGTTTCCGTCGGCATGGCGACGGTGCTGCTGATGGGCACCCTCAACCGCGTGATGATCGTGGAGCTGCGGATCGGCGCCGGCATCGTCGCCGCCCTCGCCGCGCTGCCCGTGCTGACCGCGCCGTTCCGGGCGGTGCTGGGCCACCGGTCCGACCATCATCGCTCCGCCATCGGCTGGAAGCGCTCGCCCTACTTGGCGCTCGGCACGATGTGGCAGTTCGGCGGCCTCGCGATCATGCCCTTCGCGCTTCTGCTGATCTCAGGCGACACGACGGGGCCGATGTGGATCGGCTATGCGGGCGGCGCGCTCGCCTTCGTGATGACCGGCGTCGGTCTGCACATGGTGCAGACCGCGGGCCTGGCGCTCGCCACGGACCTCGCGCCCGAGGAGACGCGGCCGAGGGTCGTCGCGCTGCTCTACGTCATGCTGCTGTTCGGCATGCTGATCAGCGCCTTCGTGTTCGGGTATCTGCTCAGCGACTTCGGCAAGGTGAAGCTGGTTCAAGTGATCCAGGGCGCCGCGGCGCTGACCTTGGTCCTGAACCTGATCGCCCTTTGGAAGCAGGAGGCGATGCGGCCGCAAACAAAGGCCGAGCGCGCCCTGCCGGTTCCCGGGTTCTCCGCCGCCTGGGCGGACTTCCTGGCGGGCGGACGCGCCGGGCGGCTTTTGGCGGCCGTGGCGCTCGGCACGATGGGCTTCGCCATGCAGGACATCCTGCTGGAGCCCTATGGCGGTCAGGTCCTGGGGTTGAGCGTGGGGGCCACCACGGCCCTGACCGGGCTTTGGAGCCTGGGCGCGCTAGCCGGCTTCGGGGCGGCGGCGCGCTGGCTGGCGCGCGGGGCCGACCCCTGTTCGATGATGGCCTGGGCGGCGGTCGCGGGGGCCTTCGCCTTCGCCATGGTGATCTTCTCGGCCCCGATGGAGAGCGGCCTGCTCTTCCGCCTCGGCGCGGCCTCGATCGGCTTCGGCTCGGGCCTTTTCGCGGTGGCCGGCCTGACGGCGGCCATGTCGCTGGGTCAAGGCGGCGCGGGCCTCGCGCTCGGCGCCTGGGGCGCGGCCACGGCCACCGCCACGGGGCTGGGCGTGCTCGCCGGAGGCCTGATCCGGGACTTCGTGGGCGGCCTGGCCGAAGCGGGCGCCCTGGGGGAGGCGCTGAGCTCCCCCGCCGTCGGATATTCAGCGGTCTGGCATCTCGAGATCGCGCTGCTCTTCGTCACCCTCGTCGTCATCGGCCCGCTGGTCCGCAAGGTCCCGCTCGCCGCCACCCAACGCCAGGCCTCTCGTTTCGGCCTCGCGGAATTCCCAACGTAAGGGAGACCCTGTCATGGACATGGCCAACGCAATCACCGGCGACTTCGACGTCGCGCAGCTCACCCTCTACCTCTTCTGGGCCTTCTTCTTCGCCTTGGTCGTATGGATCCAGCGCGAGAACATGCGCGAAGGCTTTCCCCTGATCTCCGAGCGGACGGAGGAGAAGCTGCCTTACGCGGCCATCCCGATGCCCGAGCCCAAGACCTTCAAGCTGCCTCATGGCGGCGGAGAAAAGCAGGTGCCCGGCCCCGGCCAGGACGATCCGCGCAGCTTCGACGACGCGCTGGCGCGCAGCGGACCCGACCTCGGCTCCCCTCTGGTTCCGACGGGCGATCCGCTGGCCGACGGCGTGGGCCCGGCCGCCTTCGCCGAAAGGGCCGACGTGCCCGACATGACCCTTCATGGCGACGTGAAGATCGTGCCCATGCGCGTCGCCGGCGAGTGGGCCATCGCCGCCGGCTCCCGCGACATCCGCGGACGGGACGTGGTGTCGGGCGACGATCATGTGGTCGGAACGGTCAAGGACGTCTGGGTCGACCGGTCCGAGAGCATGATCCGGTACGTCGAGATCGAGCTGAAGGACGGCGGCGGCGTGCGCCTGGCCCCCTTCACCCTGTGCTTGTGCAACTGGCTGAAGCCGACGGTCACGATCCGCAGCCTCTACGCCCACAACTTCGCGGGCGTGCCGACCACCGCCAAGCCCGAGCAGATCACCCTGCTCGAAGAGGACAAGATCAGCGCCTACTACTGCGGCGGTCTGCTCTACGCCTCCAAGGCGCGCGAGGAGACGTTGATCTGATGGACGAGCGCGGTCGACGGAGCGAGGAGTTCGACGCCGAGCCGGTGCGGGGCCTGCCCGAGGCCCCCCCGGCGGGCGAACGCATCCTTTGGCAGGGGTCGCCCGACTGGCGGTCCCTGGCCCGACGCTGTTTCCGCACGCGCTGGGCGGCGGGCGTGTTCCTGACGCTCGGGGGTTGGCAGGCGCTGCGGATGTGGGCCGAAGGCGCGCCGGGGGCGGAGATCGTCGCGGTCGCGGCCTGGTTCGCAGGGCTCGCCGCGATCGCCGTGGCGGTGCTGAGCGGCTTCGCCTGGCTGACGGCGCGGGCCGCGGTCTACAACGTCACGGACCGCCGCGTGGCCATGCGCATCGGCACGGCCCTGACGGTGACGCTGAACCTGCCCTATCGCTGGATCGACGGCGCCGACCTGCGGCTGCATGCCGACGGGACAGGGGACGTGCCCTTGACGCTCGGCGGGTCCGGCGGGCTCGGCTACCTGGTGCTATGGCCCCATTGTCGGCCTTGGAAGGTGGCGCGGCCGCAGCCCATGCTGCGCTGCGTGCCCGACGCCGGGCCGGTGGCGACGATCCTGGCCGACGCCATGCGCGCGGACCTCGCGCGGCGAGAGGCGCAGGACGAGAGGCAGGGCGGGGCGAAGATTTCGGCGGGCGCCGCGTCGGGCGTCTCGCCCGTGGCGGACCGGCCGCGCGCGGCGCGCGGCGAAGGACCGTGCCCGGCGGCCGGCGAGACGGTCCAGGAACCGGGCGCCGCGGTTCCGGCCGAGTGAAAGGAGCAGAGCCGATGAGCCGCGCCGACCCAGCGCCCGACTTCGACCGCGCCCCCATGGCCGCGGGCCTTCCCGGCGGCCCGCGCCGCGCGCTCGCCCTCGCCCCCACGATGTCGGACGCGCCGAAGGACGCGCCGGCGCGCCCGATGCGCCGGACCGACGGCCGCTCGACCCTGATCGACCCCGCCGCCGTAGGGCGGGCCCCACCGCTCGGCTTCGGCCGAGACGTCACCGAAGCCTTCGCCCGGCTTCTTTGATCCATCTCAACGCGGCAAGGGAGATGCCGATGCCACTGTTCGAAAAGAAACGGGAAGACGCGCCGTGCACGGTCGAGGTGTCTCACACCTTCGACTCGCTCCACGCGCATGTGCGGTTCGACGACGGATCGGTCGTGCACCCGGGAGACGAAGTCATCGTCCACGGAGACCCCATCATGGCCGCCTACGGAGAAGTCGTGCGCGAAAGCCGCATGGCGACGATCACCCGGGCCAACGCGCTGGAACGCGCCTGGACCCGCCTGACCGGAGACCTGGAGTTCATGGAACTCTGCGAGTTCAGCTTCAGCGAGGAGGCGCGGCTGTGAACATGCAAGCCCCCGTCGCGGCGCGCGACAAGACGGCCAAGGCCGCGGCGCGCGACAACACGGCGAAGGTCGAGGCCGACCGCCTCGCCGAAAACTCCGAACTCGCTCGCCAGCTGGAAGGCCAGAGCGACACCACCAAGATGGCCCAGCAGACCACGCTGCTGGCGCCCCGGTTCTACACCACCGACTTCGATGCGCTCGACAAGCTGTCGGTCGAGGCGGTGCGCGAGGACTGGGACGACCTGCTGGCCCAGATGAAGTCCGACCCCAACAAGGGCCACTTCAAGAAGACCGAGGACTGGGACGACGTCGACTTCGACGCCATGGACCCGGAGCTTCGCAAGGAACTGGTCGACTTCTTGGTGTCCTCGTTGACCGCCGAGTTCTCCGGCTGCGTCCTCTACAAGGAGATGAAGCGCCGCGGGAAGAACAAGGAGATCTGCGAGCTCTTCTCTTACATGTCGCGAGACGAGGCCCGCCACGCCGGCTTCATCAACGACGCCCTGAAGGAGTTCGAAATCGGGGTGAACCTCGGCTTTCTGACCAAGACGAAGAAATACACCTACTTCAAGCCGAAGTTCATCTACTACGCGACGTACCTTTCGGAGAAGATCGGCTACGCCCGCTACATCACCATTTTCCGGCACTTCGAAAAGCATCCGGAGAAGCGCTTCCACCCGATCTTCAAGTGGTTCAAGCAGTGGTGCAACGACGAGTTCTCCCACGGCGAGGCCTTCGCCCTTCTGATGAAGGCCAACCCTGAGACCCTGTCGGGCCCCAACAAGCTGTGGATCCGCTTCTTCCTGATCGCGGTGTTCTGCACCATGTGGGTGCGCGACCATGCGCGGGAGACCTTCCACGACGCGCTGGGCGTGGACATCGACGACTACGACCAGAAGGTGATCCGCCTGACGTCCGAGATCTCCCGCCAAGTGTTCCCGGTGGAGCTGAACCTCGACGAGACGTTCTGGGAGGGCTGCCGCGCTCTGTCGCGCGTCAACCTCGCCATGGATGCCGCCCGCGCCCAGGGCGGCCTCCTCGGCAAGGCGCGGCTCGGGCTGCTCTACGCTCGAGCCGGGGCGATCTTCGCGCGGCTCTACCTGCGGCCGGTCAAATCGGTCGAACCGCCCGAAAGCGTGCGGCTGCAGCCCGTCTGGTGACCTGGCTGCTGGGGCATAGCGACGCCCTGGGCGTCTCGGGCGCGATCCTGTTCGGGGTGTTCGTGTGGTGGTTCTCCACCGGCGCGATCCTTTGGATGGCGACGCGTCCGGGCCGCTGGCCCGAATACGCCACAGTGGCGACGGCCCCCGTGGCCGCCGCCGCGGTGATCGGATTGGAGCGGGCGGGCGGAGACGTCAGCCCGATGGGCGCCTTCGAGGCGTTCTCCTGCGCGATCCTGGTCTGGGGTTGGTTCGAGCTGGCGTTCCTCTCCGGCCTGATCCTTGGGCCTAGCAAGGCCGAATGTCCGCCCGGCCTGACCGGCTGGTCCCGCTTCCGCGCCGCCTGGCGGGCGCTGAGCCATCATGAGCTGGCCTTGCTGGCCGCCATGGTGCTCCTGATCGGGTTGGTCTGGGATCAAGAGAACCGGTTCGGGCTGTTCACCTTCGCGGTCCTCTTCACCGCGCGGATCAGCGCCAAGATCAACGTCTTCCTCGGCGTGCCGCACATCACCGAGGAGTTCCTGCCGCCGGCCGTGCGCCACCTGCGCAGCTTTTTTCGGCGCGGCCCCATGACCGTCGCCTTTCCGATCAGCGTGGGTCTTCTGAACTTCGCCACCGCCATCTGGCTGGAGCGCGCATACGCCGCGCCCGCCGGCAGCGGCGCCGAGGCCGGTTACGTCTTAGTTGCCACCCTGAGCCTTCTGGCCTTGGTCGAGCACTGGGTGATGGTGCTGCCGGTCAAGGACGCCGCCCTCTGGCGATGGCTTCTGCCGGACGAGAAGCGGCGCCCGCGCCACTTGGACTGAGGCCGGGCGGCCGCGCGACGAAGATCGGACGGCGCCTTCACGCGCGGCTAACGCCGAGGCGCCACGAACGAGACGAGAGAGACGCGACGAGGAGACGCGACCATGGACTACGAAGGGTTTTTCAAGGCCGAGTTGGACGCGCTGCGCGACGAAGGGAATTACCGTGTCTTCGCCAATTTGGAGCGTCATGCCGGATCCTTCCCCAACGCCACCCGCCGGCCAGAAGGCCATGGGCGCGAGGGCGACGGAAACCCGGTGACGGTCTGGTGCTCCAACGACTATCTGGGCATGGGCCAGAACCCGACGGTCCGCGCCTCCATGATCGAGGCGATCCAGACCTGCGGCGCCGGCGCCGGGGGCACGCGCAACATCTCAGGCACCAACGTCCACCACGTGGAGCTCGAGCGCGAGCTGGCCGATCTGCACGGCAAGCAGCGAGCGCTGATCTTCACCTCCGGCTACGTGTCGAACTGGGCGGCGCTCGGCACGCTCGGCGCGCGCCTGCCGAACGCGGTGATCCTGTCGGACGCGCTGAACCATGCCTCGATGATCGAGGGCATGCGCCATTCGCGCGCCGCCAAGATGATCTGGAAGCACAACGATCCTGAGGATTTGCGGCGCAAGCTGGCGACGCTGGATCCGGACGTGCCGAAGATCGTCGCTTTCGAAAGCGTCTACTCCATGGACGGCGATATCGCCCCCATCGAAGAAATCTGCGACGTGGCCGACGAGTTCGGCGCGATGACCTATCTCGACGAGGTCCATGCGGTCGGCCTCTACGGCCCGCGCGGCGGCGGTGTCGCGGAGGAGCGCGGGTTGATGGACCGCCTCACGCTGATCGAGGGCACGCTCGGCAAAGCCTTCGGCGTCATGGGCGGCTACATCGCGGCCTCAGAGGCGCTGTGCGACTACGTGCGCAGCTTCGCCTCCGGCTTCATCTTCACCACGGCGCTGCCGCCGGCGGTGGCGGCCGGGGCGTGCGCCTCCATCAAGCATCTCAAGCAGTCGGATCAGGAGCGTTTGGTCCAGCGGGACCGCGTGGCGCAGCTGCGCGCTCGTCTCGACCAGCTCGGCATACCCCATCTGCCGAACCCCAGCCATATCGTGCCGGTCATGGTGAAGGATCCGGTGAAGTGCAAAATGATCTCCGACATTCTGCTGGAAGACCACGGGATTTACGTGCAGCCCATCAACTACCCCACCGTGCCCAAGGGGACGGAGCGGCTGCGCTTCACGCCCACGCCGCTGCATTCCGAAGCGGACGTGGAGCGGCTGGTGCAGGCTCTGCACGCCCTGTGGAGCCAGTGCGCCCTCAGCCGCGCGGTCGCCTGACCGCGCCTTCCGTCCTCGTCTTCGCCCGGGCGCAGAGGACCCGCCCGCGGAGACCACGCCGCGCTGATGCGTGCAAGAAAACGCATGTGATACTGATTTCAATGACATGAGCAGTCGTCCACGCGTGGACGCCTCTATTCGAGGCCCGGCTCATCCAGCAGATGCCGGCCTCTGGCGTCCTCCACCTCGATGACCCAAAGGTCCGGGTCAAAGCCTCTCTGCCGAGCGATCGAGGCGTCGACCTCCGTCTCAGGCCCCTCCTTCAGCACCGTCCACTCCCGCCCCTGAGGGGTCAGCGCGCGGACAAAGGCCACGGCCTCGCCGGTCATCAGCGCCAGCTTGACCAGCACCGCGCCGGCCGTCGGATCGCCCCGGGCGGCGATGTAGCAGGGGATCCCCATCAGCCCCAGCCGATGCCGATAGGCGTCCACCCAGAGCCCAGCGGTCAGCCTCGACATGCCGCATCACTCCCCTTCGGAGAAGTCGAGGCCCATGCTCTCATACCGCTCCCGCTCGTCCATCCACTTCGGCCGGGCGCGGACCTCGAGAAAAAGATGCACCTTTCGGTCTAGGAACGTCGACAGCTCAGCCCGCGCCGCGGCGCCGACGGCCTTGATCGTCTCGCCTCGCTTTCCCAGCACGATGCCCTTGTGACCGTCGCGCATGACGTAGATCACCTGGGTGATGGCGGCCGAGCCGTCCTTTCGGTCCTCCCAGGCCTCGGTCTCCACCGTCAGCTGATAGGGAAGCTCTTGATGCAACCTCAGCATCAGCTTCTCGCGCGTCGTTTCCGCGGCGAGCAGGCGCAGGGGCAGATCGGCGACCTGATCTTCGGGGTAGAGCCACGGACCCTCGGGCATGCGGTCCGCGAGCCATGCCATCAGGTCCCCGCAGCCCGAGCCGTTGGCGGCGGAGATCATGAAGGTCGCGCCGAACGTGCGGCGCGCGTTGAGCGCCTGCGCCAGCTCGAGCAAAGCGGGTGGATCGACCCGGTCGATCTTGTTGAGCGCCAGCACCACCGAGGCCTTGGGCCCGCGCTCGTCCAGCGCGTCGAGGATCGCCTCCACCCCTTCCGTGAGACCGCGATGCGCCTCCACCAGCAGCACCACGACGTCGGCGTCCTCGGCCCCGGTCCAGGCGGCGGCGACCATGGCGCGGTCGAGCCGTCGGCGCGGACGAAAGAGGCCAGGCGTGTCCACGAAGACGATCTGCGCGGGCCCTCGCAGCGCCACGCCGCGGACGCGCGCGCGCGTGGTCTGCACCTTGTGGGTGACGATGGAGACCTTGGCCCCGACCAGCCGGTTCATCAGCGTCGACTTGCCGGCGTTCGGCTCCCCGATCAAGGCGACGAAGCCGCAGCGGGACCCTTCGGGCGAAGCCCCAGGGGCGGAAAGGTCCGAGATCTCCGTCATGCGCGGGGCTCCGTCTTCCGGCTCGGTTGAGCGCGCCGGGTCATCCGCGAGCCTCGATCCGCGCGAGAAGCGCGGCGGCGGCGGCCTGCTGCGCGGCGCGCTTCGACGGGGCGGAGGCGGTCGCCTCCTCACCGCCCGTCAGGCGGGCGGCGACCGTGAAGACCGGCGCATGGTCCGGGCCCGACCGGTCGAGCGTCGGATAGTCGGGCGGCGGCAGGCCGCGGGCCTGCGCCCATTCCTGCAGCGCGGTCTTGGCGTCCGTGGGCGCCGCATGAACGCTGTCGAGCCGGTCCGCCCAAAGATGAAGGATCGCCGCGCGCGCCGCCTCCATCCCCGCGTCGAGGTACAGGGCGGCGATCACCGCCTCCATGGCGTCGCCCAGGATCGCGGTCTTGCGCCGACCGCCGGCGAGCGACTCCGAGCGTCCCAGATGCAGCATGGCGCCCAGACCCAGGCTCTCCGCCGCCTCGGCGCAGGTCTCCTTGCGCACCAGGGCGTTGTAGCGCGGCGCCAGGTCGCCCTCCGCCGCGTCGGGAAAGCGCTTGAACAGCGCTTCGGCGATCACCAGGCCCAGAACGCGGTCGCCGAGGAACTCCAGCCGCTGGTTGTCGGCGCGCGCGGGACTGGACGCGGAAGGATGGGTCAGCGCCTCCGAAAGGCGCGGCGTGGGACCGACGGCGAGGCCGAGCGCGTCCGAGAGGGTTCGGGCGTGGCGGACGAGATCGCGGGACGGTTGCTGGCTCATCCCGCCGCCCGCGCCCGGCGCGTCCCGCCCGTTCCGCCGCGGCCGATGCGGCGGACGGCGTCGACCGTAGACGCGGTCAGTCGATCCACACGAGGAAGCGGTCGGCGCGCCAGTCCCAAACCTGCCAGAAGGCGTTGCCGAAGCTCAGCGCGATCAGATCGGCGCGCCCTACGAGGTTCTCGAAGGGGACGACGCCGACGGACTGGCGGCTGTCGTTGGAATTGTCGCGGTTGTCGCCGATGAAGAAGAAATGCCCGTCGGGCACCTGGAACACCCGCGTGTTGTCCGTCAGCACCGATCGGTTGTCGTCGGCGTTCAGGATCGCATGCTCCAACCCGTCGGGCAGGGTTTCGATCAAGCGGTCCTTGGCGCACCAGACCTCTCCGTCGATGCGGGGATAGCTTTTGCACTGCATGTTGTGGCCGGCGACGACCGGCTCCACGAACTCCCCGTCGGCGCGCTGCGGCGCGGCCTCGCCGTTGATGTGCAGGATGCCGGCGATCAACTGGATGCTGTCGCCCGGCAGGCCGATGACCCGTTTGACGTAGTCTTGGTTGTTGGACGGGTGCTTGAAGACCACGACGTCGCCGCGCTCCGGCTCCGACGCCATGAAGCGGCCCGAGATCGGAGCGAGCGACCACGGAAACGAGTGTCGCGAATAGCCGTAGGAAAATTTCGAGACGAATAGGAAATCGCCGATCAGCAGGGTCGACTTCATCGAGCCGGACGGGATCCAGAAAGGTTGGAACAGGAACGTCCGAAACACGCCGGCGATCAGGAGGGCGTAGACGATGGTCTTGAGCAGCTCGCCCAGACCGTCCTTCTTCTTCGCTCGGGCCATGCGTTCGGGGGTTCCTGATCGGGTGTAGGACGCGCGGGCTGGTGTTCGCCGGCTTGTCGCTGCGGGGCCATTGTGTGTCAAGGCGGGCGGCGGCCGGCTCAAGCTTCAGTCGGCAGAGGGTTCGGACAAGGTTGGATCGGACGGAACGGGATCGGACGGAACGGAACCGGATGGGGCGGGATCGGGGGGCTTCGCGCCGGGGGGCGCAGGGGTGTCCGGAGGCACCGCCTCCAAGATCACGAAGGCCTGCGCGTAAGGCGGGTCGTCGGTCATGCTGACATGCAGCCTCGGCTCAAGCCCCTCGGGTATCAGGCGCATCATGCGCTCATGGGCCCCGCCGGTGAGGCGCAGGGTCGGTTGGCCGGAGCGCAGGTTGACCACGCCCATCTCCCGCCAAGCCACCCCCATGCGAAGACCGGTGCCCAGGGCCTTGGAGCACGCTTCCTTCGCGGCCCAGCGCCGCGCGTAGCTGTCGGCGCGGTTGCGCCGACGCTCCGACGTGCGCTGTTCGGCCTCGGTGAAGACGCGATGCACGAAGCGGTCTCCGAAACGCTCAAGCGTGCGGGCGATGCGGCGGATGTCCGCGATGTCGCTGCCGATGCCGATGATCATGGAGCGGTTGGAGGCTCCGGTCAGGCGGGGGCGCGGCGCAGCGCATCCCACAGGAGGGAGGCGCCGAAGGCGGCGAAGACGGCAGCGGCGACGCCCTCGATGCAGCGGCCTGCGCCGGCGTAGGCGGCGCGGGCCGGGGGCGACGAGAACAGCAGGGCGTAGCCGACGTTCACCGCGAACGCGAGGACGATGCAGACGGCGGCGGCGACGGCGAGCTGCGCGGCGGCGGCCGCCTGGCCCGCCGGCGCGGCCAGGGCGAGGACGGCGGCCCAGGCAATGGCGGCCTTCGGGTTCAGCAGGTTGAGCGCGGCCCCGCGGCGAAAGAGGCGGCCTGCGGAGCACCGCACAGCCGCGGGCCTGAGATTGGTCTCGGCCGAGGCGGCGGCCCGCAGGCTCTTCCACCCTATGTGCAGCAGATAGAGGCCGCCCAGGACCTTCAGCGCGAAAAGCATAGGTGGCGAGGCGGTCACGACCGCCCCCAGTCCCGCCGCGACGGCGGTTCCCCAGACCACCAGTCCCGCGGCCAGGCCCAGCGCGTAGGGCCCCCCCGCCCGGGCGCCGCCCGCCATGGAAGTGGCCGCCAACGACAGGATCGCCGGCCCGGGCGACGCGGCTATGACCGCGAAGGCCCCGGCGGAGGCCGCGATGGCGCCGAGGTCGACGCTCACGCGGCGCCCTCGCCGAAGGCCTCGATGCGGGCCTGGTCCATCAGCGCGCGCATGCGGCGGATGGAGGCGTCGAGACCGCCGAAGATGGCTTCGCCCACGAGGAAGTGGCCGATGTTGAGCTCCATCACCTCCGGAAAGGCGGCGACCGGCGAGACGGTGTCGAAGGTGAGGCCATGGCCGCAATGGACTTCGAGCCCGAGCGAATGGGCGAAGGCGGACATCTGGCGCAGCGCCTCGAGCTCGCGGTCGCGCGTCTCCAGGTCGCCCTCGGCATGGGCGTCGCAATAGGCCCCGGTATGAAGCTCGATCACTTCGGCCCCGATTCGGGCCGCGGCCTCGATCTGTCGCATGTCGGCGGCGATGAAGATCGACACGCGGCATCCGGCGTCGCGCAGAGGCGCGATGAAATGGGCGAGGCGGTTCTCCTCCCGCGCGACCTCAAGGCCGCCTTCGGTGGTCCGTTCCTCCCGCTTTTCGGGCACGATGCAGACCGCATGGGGGCGGTGTCGCAAGGCGATGGCCTGCATCTCCTCCGTCGCGGCCATCTCGAAGTTCAGCGGCAAGGTCAGCGCGTCCATCAGCGCCTCGATGTCCGGGTCGGTGATGTGGCGTCGATCCTCGCGCAAATGGGCGGTGATGCCGTCGGCGCCGGCGGCCTCGGCCGCGCGGGCGGCGCGCACGGGATCGGGATGGGGGCCGCCCCGGGCGTTCCGGATGGTCGCCACATGGTCGATGTTCACGCCAAGGCGGAGCCTGCCGAGGGGCTGAAGCTGAGACATCGCGAAACCTCCTCAATCGCGAGCGCGGGACACGTATCGGAGTGGATAGCCCGTCCGAGCGAACTTGTCCCGCCCTGAGGGCCGCGGCCTCAGGCCTCGGCCTCCGGCTTGCCCAAGCGGGCGGCGGACTTGGCGGCGTCTCGCTCGGCCTTCTTTTCCCGCCGGGCCGCCGCGGCGTGCTTCATCCGCTCCTTCGCGCGGGCCATCAGCTTGATCCGGCGGCGATTCTGGTAGGCAGCCACGATCGGTCGGGTGAGACAGTAGCAGATCGTCGAGGCGACGAGCCCGGGCAGGATCCCGCCGATCAGGTAGGGCAGGAATATGGCGTCGAAGTTTTCCCACAGCCAGCCGAGCGTAGGCCCGTCCCCCGAGGGCTGGATCGGAATGTCGAGAAAGAGGTTGCCCATGTAGATCGCCACGGTGGCGATGAAGGGGAAGGTGAGGGGGTTGCCCATGAAGGTGCCGGTGGCCGCCGCCAGCATGTTTCCGCGAAGGATGAAGGCGAAGGTCCAAGCGGTGACGAAATGAAAGCCGAAGAACGGCGTGAAGCTCGCTTGCAGCCCGCAGGCCAGGCCCAGGGCGATGCGATGCGGCGTGTCGGGCAGCCGCTGCATGCGGCGGCCGAGATACTCGAAGCCGCGCGCCCAGCCCTTGCGCGGCGAAAGCCATTCGCGCGCGCGATCCCAAAAGGGAACGGGATCTCTGCGCCGGAACATCGCCCCCCTCGCCTCGCCGTCAGGCCTGGGCCGGTTCGGCGCCGGTCGGGGCCGCCGAGGCGGAAGTCTTCGATCGGCGGGAGGGCCTGCCGCCCGCCACGACCGTGGCCCCTGTGGTCAAGGGCGCAGGCGCGGGCTCGGCCGCTTCCTGCGCGGGCACGATGCGCCGCGCCTCCTGCACCACGGGCTGGGCGGTCAGCATGGTGACGACCTGAGCGATCTGCTTGACGTCGCGCACGTCCACGTCGATGCGCGCGCGGTAGAAATCCGGCTTGCGTTCGATGAACCGGAAGTCGGCGATGTCGACATTTAGATCGGCGATCACCGCCGCCACGGCCGCCAGCGCCCCGCGCTCATGGGCGAAGGTGACCGCGAGCGCGGTCTGATGGGGTTGGGCGGCGGAGGTCTCCGGGTCCCAGCGCAGATCGATCCAGTCCTGCATCCGATCTTCGTAGGCCGCGAGGCGCGGACAGTCGATGGAGTGAACCGTCACGCCCTTTCCCTTTTCGGCGACCCCCACGATGCGGTCGCCAGGCACGGGAAGACAGCAGTCCCCCATTCGCACCCGGCGCGCGCGGGAGACGCCGGTGACCACGGGGCGCCCGTCGCCCTCTCTCGCGCTGGGCGCCGGCAAAGACGCCTCGGAGGGATATAGGGACGCCAGCACCTGAGACGCCGCGATCTCCGCCGCCCCGACCGCCTGCAGCAGATCCTCGGCGCCCGTCCGCCCGAGCTTCCGCGCCGCCAGGCCCATGGCGCGCCGGGTCACCGTCTTGCCCGCCCGCTCGAACGCCGAGGCGATCAGGCCGCGGCCGATGCGGATGTCGGCTTGGCGCCGCTCCGAGCGCAGCGCGCGGCGGATGGCCTGCTTGGCGCGGCCGGTGGCTGCCATCTCCTCCCAAACCGGCTGAGGGCGCTGCGCCTCGGCGGTGATGACCTCCACGGTCTGACCGTTGCGCAAACGCGTGGAGAGGGGCGCGCGCCGCCCGTCGATCTTGGCGCCGACGCAGGCATTGCCGATGCCGGTGTGGATGGCATAGGCGAAGTCGATGGGCGTGGCCCCGCGCGGCAGGCCGACCACCCGGCCTTTGGGGGTGAAGCAGAACACTTGGTCCTGGAACATCTCGAGCTTCACATGCTCGAGAAATTCGTCCGGGTTCTCAGCGGTTTCGAACTCCTGCGTGAGGGCGCGGAGCCATTTGAACGGGTCGACCGAGAACGGGTTCTCGGTGCGCTGACCATCCTTGTAGGCCCAGTGGGCCGCGACGCCCGTCTCGGCGACCTCATGCATCTCCCGCGTGCGGATCTGGATCTCCACCCGGCGGGCGGAGCGGCCTTGCACCGTCGTATGGATCGAGCGGTACCCGTTGGGCTTGGGGTTCGAAATGTAGTCTTTGAAGCGCCCCGGCACGGCGGTCCACTTGCGGTGCACGGCGCCGAGGGCGGCGTAGCAGTCCCCCTCCGACCGGGTAACGACGCGAAAGCCGTAGATGTCCGAGAGCCGGGCGAAATCGCCGTCGGCCTCGCCAAGCTTGCGCCAGATGGAGACGGGGCGCTTTTCGCGCCCGCTGACCTCGGCCGTCACGCCCGCCTCGGCCAGGACGTCTTCCAGGTCCTGCAGGATCTTGGGCGTCACGTCGCCGGTCTCGGCCTTGAGCTTGACGAAGCGCTTGAGAATCGAGTCGCGCGCCGCGGGGTGCAGGATCTTGAAGCTCAGATCCTCCAGCTCGTCGCGCATGCCCTGCATGCCCATGCGGCCGGCGAGGGGGGCGAAGATCTCCATCGTCTCCCGCGCCTTGCGTTCCTGCTTCGGGCGGGGCAAGTGCTGAAGCGTGCGCATGTTGTGCAGCCGGTCGGCCAGCTTGACCATCAGCACCCGCACGTCCTTGGACATGGCGAGAAGCAGCTTGCGCAGGTTCTCTGCCTGCTCGGACTGAGCCGAGCCAAGCTGCAGCTTGGTCAGCTTGGTGACGCCGTCGACCAGCTCGGCCACTTCCTCGCCGAAAAGCCGCGCGACCTCGTCATAGGTGGCGGGCGTGTCTTCGATCGTGTCGTGGAGGAGGGCCGTGGCGATGGACGCGTCGTCGAGGCGCAGCTCCGTCAGGATCGCGGCGACCTCGACCGGATGATTGAAGTACGGCTCGCCGCTGGCGCGCGTCTGGCCCGCATGATGCGACGCGCCGAAAACGTAGGCGGCGTTCAGCAGCGCCTCGTCCGTTCGGGGATTGTAGGCGCGGACGCGTTCGATCAGTTCGAATTGGCGGATCATGGCACGCCCTGATGCGCAGTCACGGGCCGCGCGCAGTGTCGCCAGGCCGTCGCGTGCCGCATGGGCGGCGCGCCGGCCAGCGCGCGCGCGTCAGGTCTTGTCCTGCTCGGCCAGGAGGGCCCGAAGCATCTGTTCCTCGGTCACGTCGTCGACAGGCGCGTCGGCGTCGCCGCCGAGCAAGGAGGCCATGGCGTCCTCTTCCGGCTCGTCCACCTCGATATGACGCTGGTGCGATTGGATCAGACCTTCGTGAAGATCGTCCGGCGACAGCGTCTCGTCGGCGATCTCGCGCAGGGCGACGACGGGATTCTTGTCGTTGTCGCGATCGATGGTGATCTCGGACCCGGTCGAAATCTCCCGCGCGCGATGGGCGGCGAGCATGACGAGATCGAACCGGTTGGAAACCTTGTCGACGCAGTCTTCGACGGTGACGCGGGCCATGGCGAGCCTTTCGCAACTGGATCCGGAAGACTGGTGGAATAGCTGCCAGACGGGGAAATGGCAAGTTCAGCGAAGGTTTGCGTAGCGGCACGCTTGCAACGGCGAGACGTTTGAAGCTTTTGTGACGGTGGTTGGCTGCGAGGACGGCAGCGACGCTCCACGATCAATCGACGGAGTGAGCGCTGGACCGCGGCGGCGCTCGGACGCATAGTTGCGTCCGACGCTTGGTTGAAGATAGTTGCGGCCGCGATTCGACCCAACGGACGGTCGAACACGCGTCGAAGGAGAGGAAATGTTCTACCGTGACGAGCGCTTGGCGCTGTTCATCGATGGTTCGAACCTTTACGCCGCCGCCAAGGCTTTGGGTTTCGACATCGACTACAAGCTGCTGCGCAACGAGTTCATGCGCCGCGGCAAGCTGGTGCGCGCTTTTTACTACACCGCTTTGGTGGAGGATCAGGAATACAGTCCGATCCGCCCGCTGGTCGATTGGCTGGACTACAACGGCTTCAGCATGGTCACCAAACCGGCCAAGGAATTCACCGACTCCACAGGACGCCGCAAAGTGAAGGGAAACATGGACATCGAACTGGCGGTCGACGCCATGGAGATGGCCGAACGCATCGACCACATGGTGCTTTTCAGCGGCGACGGGGACTTCCGACCACTGGTCGCGGGCATCCAGCGCAAGGCGGTTCGGGTGTCGGTGGTCAGCACCATCCGCACCAGCCCGCCGATGATCGCCGACGATCTGCGGCGTCAAGCCGACAACTTCATCGAGCTCGAAGAGCTGAAGGAAATCATCGGTCGTCCGCCTCGCCCGCCTCGCCATGAGACCCCGGCCGCGGCCGACGAAGAAGACGAGAGCAACGGGGCCGAAGCCTGAGCCTCGCCCTCGGCGCGGCGCCGTCCGAGGCGCCGCGGGACTGTCCGATCTGCCCTCGGCTCGTCGCCTATCGCGAAGAAGTCGCGGCGCGCGAGCCCGACTGGTTCAACGGAGCCGTGCCGAGCTTCGGCGATCCGGCGGCGAGGCTGCTGGTCGCGGGGCTCGCCCCCGGCGTGACCGGGGCCAACCGCACCGGGCGGCCCTTCACCGGGGATTTCGCCGGCGGTCTGCTTTACCGCACGCTTGCCCGGCATGGCTTCGCCAACGACGCCTTCGACGCTCGGCCCGACGACGGGTTGGAGCTGTACGACTGCATGGTCACCAACGCCGTGCGCTGCGTGCCGCCTCAGAACAAACCCGTCGGGGCGGAGATCAATGCGTGCCGTCCGTTCCTGGCAGCCCGCATCGGGGGACTGCCGCGGCTGCAGGCGGTCGTGTGCCTGGGGCGGATCAGTCATGACAGCGTTCTGCGGGCTCTGGGCGTGAAGCTGAAGGACGCCCCGTTCGGCCACGCCGCGGTGCATCGGGTCGGCGGAACCACCGTCTATGACAGCTATCACTGCTCCCGCTACAACACCAATACCGGCCGCCTGACCGAAGCAATGTTCGACGCGGTCTTCGCCAGGGTCAGGGCGGATCTGGACGCGGGCTGAGACGCCCGCCGCCGCGCGCGAGCCGTCAGGCGGGCATCGCCTCCAGCTCGTCGATCATGCTCTCGATCAGTCCGAGGCCCTTGAGCCAGAACGCCGGGTCGGTCGCGTCGAGCCCGAAAGGCGCCAGAAGCTCCTTGTGGCCCTTGGAGCCGCCGGCGGCCAGCATCTCGAAGTACTTCGCCTGAAAACCTTCCGGCGCCTCCGCATAGGCGGCGTAGAGGGCGTTCACCAGCCCGTCGCCAAAGGCGTAGGCGTAGACGTAGAAGGGCGAATGGATGAAGTGCGGGATGTAGCACCAGAAGGACGCGTAGCCGTCGGCGAACTCGAAGGCCGGGCCGAGGCTTTCGGTCTGCACCTCCATCCAGATCCGGCCGAGATCCTCCGAGGTCAGCTCCCCTTCCGCCCGGGCGGCGTGCACGCGGCATTCGAAGTCGTAGAAGGCGATCTGGCGGACGACGGTGTTGATCATGTCCTCCACCTTGCCGGCGAGCAGCGTGCGGCGCTTGGCGGGGTCCTGCTCGGCGTCGAGCAGCTTGCGGAAGGTCAGCATCTCACCGAACACGGAGGCGGTTTCGGCGAGCGTCAGCGGGGTCGAGCTCAGCAGCTCTCCCTGGTCCGCGGCCAGGACCTGGTGAACGCCGTGGCCCAGCTCATGCGCCAGGGTCATCACGTCCCGGGTTTTGCCCAGATAATTGAGCATGATGTAGGGGTGCACGTCGGTCACCGTCGGGTGCGCGAAGGCGCCGGCCGCCTTGCCCGGCTTGGCCGGGGCGTCGATCCATCCCTTCTCGAAGAACGGCCGGGCGATCTCGGCCATCTTCGGATCGAAACCGGCATAAGCGTCCATCACCGTGGCGCGGGCTTCGTCCCAAGGAATCCGGCGATCCTCGTCGTCGGGCAGCGGGGCGTTGCGGTCCCAGTGCTGAAGCCTGTCGAGTCCCAGCCAACGCGCCTTCATCGCATAGTAGCGGTGGGACAGGCGCGGATAGGCCTTGGTCACGGCGTCGCGAAGCGCCTCGACCACCTCCGGCTCCACATTGTTGGACAGGTGCCGGCCGTGCTGGGGCGAGGGCATTTTGCGCCAGCGCCCCTCGATCTCGTGCTCTTTGACCAGGGTGTTCATGATGCGAGAGAACAGGGGCAGGTTCTGCGCGAACACCTCCGACAGCGCTTTCGCGGCCGCCTCGCGCTTGGCGCGGTCGCCGTCCGAAAGCAGGGTCAGCGTGGCCTCGAGCGGCAGCGGGCCGTCCTCTCCGTCCACCGAGAATTCGAGTCGCGCCATGGTCTCGTCGAAGAGGCGGTTCCAGGCGGTGGTTCCGACGACGGACTGGTCATGCAGGAAGGTCTCGAGCTCTTGAGACAGCTGGTGCGGCTTGAAGGCGCGCAGCCGGTCGACCCAGGGCTTGTAGCGGCGCAGCGTCTCCGACTCGGCGAGCTTGGCGGCGAGCGCGTCGTCGTCGAGGGAGTTCAGCTCCAAGCTGAAGAACACGGTGGGGGCGGTCAGCTCCGTCACCTCGTTCTGCATGTCGCCGAGGAACTTGGCGCGCTCGGCGTCGGTGGTGTTCTGGTAGTGGCGCAGGCCGGCATAGGACATCACGCGGCCGAGACGGCGCTGCAGCCGTTCGTAGCGGATGACCGCGTCGGCCAGCCGGTCGCCGGACAGACCGGCCATCTTGCCTTCGACCTGCTCGGCGAGCGCGGCGGCCTCCTGGCGGGCTTCGTCGAGATCGGTCCGCAGGGCCGGCGCCTCCGGGCCGGGATAGAGATCGTCGAGATTCCATTCGGGCAGGTCTCCGAAAGGAGAGGCGCCTCCGGCGTCGGCGGACGCGTCGCGGAGCATCGGCGGCATGGGAACGGCTGCGGACGGGTCGAAGGTCATGGGAGGTCCTGTGGGCGGAGCTGGAGGGCACGTCGAACCCGCTTATCCGGCGAGGACGCGCGGGGGAAGGGCGCCTAGAGGTCGAGGGTCTTTGGCGGGTCGTCGCCGTTCGGCGTCGGCGGCGCCTCGCGCTTTCGCGGGATCAGGATGTCGCCGTTGGGCAGGACGCGGGGCGCCTCGTAGTCCAGCACGCCGTCGATCATGCCGATCATGTTCTGGATGATGGGCCCGAGCCGATTCAGCGCCCGTTCCAAAGCGTCGCGGGCGTCTTCCGAGAAGGCTTCGAACTCTGGGCGAAGACCGTCTTCCGCGGGAGGCGTTTCCTGCGCTGCGGCCCAGAAGGGCGTTGCGCTCAAAAACGCCAAGAAGGCCAGTGCGCGGACGACGCGAGAAAGTTGGAAGGTCATGCCGCTTAGATGGGGCCCGATGGCTCTCGGCCAAGGGCGCGCGGTTGCGATCTGAGTGCGGGGATGGCGCGGACCCGAACGCAAAACGCCCCGCGCTGAGCGCGGGGCGTTTCGTACTTCGATCTCAGCGGAGCGTCGCCGCCGAGGACCTCCTCACTGGGAGATAGCGACCGTCGCGCGGCGGTTGCGCGGCTCACGCACGCCATCACCGGTTTCGACCGCCAGCTCAAGCTCGGAGCGGCCTGCCTTGGTGATGCCGCCGACGCTCACGCCCATCTCGGCCGCGCGGGCCAGGATCGCCCGCTCCACCGCCGTGGCGCGACGCTCGGACAGACGCTGGTTCGATGCGACGCTGCCCACGGTGTCGGTGTGGCCGACGATCGAGATCAGCGGGCTGGTCATGCCGGAAAGACCGTCGACGATGCTGTTGATGACTTCCATCGCCGCGGTGGTCAGCGACGAGCGGCCGAAGCCGAAGAAGACGGTCGAGTCGCCCACCGCGCCGACGCAGGCTGCGAGTGCTTCGTCGAGCATCGACTTGGCATCGTCGGCGGCGATGCAGGCGAAGGCGCCTTCCGCGAGGGATTCGAGGTACTGATCCCACATGGCCTGAGCCTTGGCGCAGGCGGCAGGGCGCACCGCGGCGTTCGCGGTGATCGCCGCGACGGCGGCGTCGAAGCCATCTGCGCTCACGCCAAGATCGGACGGCGACCAGGGGCCGACGCCGCCGGAGGCCGCGGCCTGCGACTTGGCGATGTAGGCGGTGGAGTCCATCCAGTTGACGTCGGTGCGTGCGGAGCGCACGGCGAGGGCCTGGTACTCGCGTGCGAGGGCGGAGTTGAAATCACCCCCGTCGAGGGATGCGTTCAGGTAACTCTCCGCCGAAAACGTGCCGCCCAGGTTGGCGCCCGGCAGCTGCGAGCAGCCCGCCACGGCGAGTGCGGCGCCGGCCATGACGATGCGGGAAATTGTGCTCATCCCTCTCTCCGTTCCTCATTCGCCCGGCTTGCCGACCAGGCTTTGATTCGTAATGCAGGCTCTCGCCTCAGCTAGAGGCTGCCTCCGCGAAGCGTGGTGACATGATCGCGCAGCGTATTCAACCGAGTCGCCTCGGCCGAGTTCGGACGGCCTCGGGGATTGGGACCGCGAGTCACGCATTAACAACACATTTGGAGTTTCGCCGTATCGCCCTCTTGCCCGCGGCAGAAGGGTTGGAGGCTCACATGGACGGAAGCAACGGCGGATACGGGACGGAACGGTCGGCGGAGGACGCGGCCCAGGTCGAGTCCGGGGACGCTTTCCTCGGCGCGGACGGCCACGTCAGGCCCCTGGCGGAGGTCGAGCGCGACGCGATCCGCGTCGCGCTTCGGCTTTACGACGGCAACCTGTCGGAAGCCGCCAGGCGACTGGGCATCGGGCGCTCGACCCTATACCGGCGCTTGTCCGAGATCCGAAAGCCCTGACGCCGCCCCGTCCCGGACGCGCGAGCCATTGTGGAGTAGGCGGCGCCGGGCGCGCCGTCACATGTTCGGGTAGGTCGGCCCTTCGCCGCCCTGCGGGACCTTCCAGGTGATGTTCTGGCTCGGGTCCTTGATGTCGCACGTCTTGCAGTGCACGCAGTTCTGCCCGTTGATCACGAAGCGCGTGCTGTCCGCGCTCGCCACGACCTCGTAGACCCCCGCCGGGCAATAGCGCTGCGCCGGCTCGGCGTATTTCTTGAGGTTCCAGGAGATCGGAACGTGCGGATCGCCGAGGTGCAGGTGCGTTGGCTGCTCCTCGGCGTGGTTGGTGCCGGAGAAGCTGACATTGGTGAGCCGGTCGAAGCTCAGCACCCCGTCGGGACGCGGATAGTCGATCCGCGGGAACCGGTCCGCGCGGCCGGTGCTTTGCGCGTCGGACTTGCCGTGGGGCAGGGTGCCGAACAACGATTTGCCGAACAGCGCGTTGGCCCACATGTCGAGCCCGCCCATGGCCAGGCCGCCGACCAGACCGTAGCGGGACCACAGCGGCTTGACGTTGCGGACGGGCTTGAGGTCTGCGGCGATGGGGCCGGACCGGACGTCGTCCTCGTAGCGCGTCAGCTCGTCGGAGGCGCGGCCGGCCTGAAGCGCTTCATAGGCCGCCTCGGCCGCCGCCTTGCCCGACAGCATGGCGTTATGGTTGCCCTTGATGCGCGGCAGGTTGACCATGCCGGCCGAGCAGCCCAGGAGCGCGCCGCCCGGGAAGGTCAGCTTGGGCAGGGACTGCCAGCCGCCCTCGGTGATCGCGCGGGCGCCGTAGGCGACGCGCTTGCCCCCCTCCAGCACTTTGGCGATCTCCGCATGGTGCTTGAAGCGCTGAAACTCCATGTAGGGGTAGAGGTGCGGGTTCTGGTAGTTCAGGTGAACCACGAAGCCGAGATACACCTGATTGTTCTCGGCATGATACATGAACGACCCGCCGCCGGCGTTCCCGCCCAGGGGCCAGCCCATGGTGTGGGTGACCTGGCCGAGCTTGTGGTTCTCCGGCTTGACCTCCCAGATCTCCTTCATGCCGAGGCCGTATTTCTGCGGCTCGGCCCCGTCGTCCAAGCCGTATTTGGAGATCGCGATCTTGGAGAGCGAGCCGCGCACGCCTTCGGCCAGCAGAACGTATTTGCCGGCCAGGATCATGCCCGGCTCGTAGGACGGGCCGGGCTCGCCTTCGGGGGTCAGGCCGAACTCGCCGGCGACGACGCCCGTCACCTCGCCTTCTTCGCCATAGACCAGCTCGGAGCAGGACATGCCGGGAAAGATCTCCACTCCCAGCGCCTCGGCCTGCTCCGCCATCCAGCGGCAGACATTGCCCATCGACACGATGTAATTGCCGTGGTTGTCCATCAGCTTGGGCATCGGCCAGTTGGGGATGCGCACCTCGCCCGCCGCGCCCAGGACCAGAAAGCGGTCCTCGGTGACCTCGGTCTCCACCGGAGCGCCTTTTTCCTTCCAATCGGGGATCAGCGCATCCAGGCCGATCGGGTCGAGCACCGCGCCCGAGAGGATGTGCGCGCCGACCTCCGCGCCTTTTTCGAGCACGACCACCGAGACGTCGTCGCCGCCGAGCTGCTTGAGCCGGATGGCGGCGGAAAGGCCCGCCGGGCCGGCGCCCACGATGACGACGTCGTAGTCTACGGATTCGCGTTCCACGGTCATGTTCGGGATGGCCTCCGCAAGGTCTGTGCGCGGCGGACGGTTCGGACCGCGCGGGTGCAACTTTGGTTGCAGGGGCGTACCGGGGGCCCCTGCCGGCGTCAACTGCCGCAGGGGGGTCGGATCGCCGCGGCCGGCGGCGGCGCCCCTCCCCCTGTCGCCGGAAGGCGGGGGTGGTCTAGGCTAATGTGATGAATCGCTCTTCGGCACTCGACGACCCCGACGCCGCGCTGCTGGCCGCGTTGGCCTGGCAGCTGGAGGCCGGCGTGGACGAGGCGATCTGCGAGGCGCCGCAGGATCGCTTCGCCGAGGGCGCGCGCGCCCGGGCGGAGGCCGAGGCCCGCCGTCCCGCCGCCCCCGCCGCGCCTGAACCG